>CBQZLL010000180.1:0-6677 GCA_967749945.1 uncultured Frankiaceae bacterium | reverse complement strand
TCTGCACGCATCTGGTGCACAACCTCGCCAAGATCACGAAGTTCTGGGACGGCCGGACCGATCCGCGCCGTTTCGCCAAGCCCTACTGGGACGCGCCCGGTCGTCAGCCGGAGAGCCGGCCCGACGCGTTCGGCCAGAGGGCGCGCATGGGACGGCGTTCGTCCGGCGTCGTCGCACCCCAGACGCCGTCGCACTCGCCGGAGTCGAGCGCCGCGGCGAGGCAGGGGCCGAGGACCGTGCAGTCGCCGCAGATGCGCAGCGCCTCCGCGGGATCCTCGGCGGCGTTCGGGAAGAAGATCTCGGGGTCGTGCCGCAGGCACTCGCCACGGCTGCGCCACTGCGGCTCGGGGATCCGGTGGTCGAGCGCCGCCCGGAACCGCGGGTCTCGACGTACCCGCCGGCCGGTGTCGGGTGCCGGATGAAGCGTTCGTGTCATCGAGCCATCTCCATGTCGTGCTGGCAGTTGACACACCGCGCCGCCTCGGGGCGCGCTTCGAGACGTTCGTCGGGGAGGACGGTGCCGCAGGAGACGCAGCGTCCGTACGTCCCCGCGTCGAGCCGCGCGAGCGCGGCGAGCACCTCGGTCCGCTGGCCGTCGACGACTGCCTTCATCGCTCCGTCCCGCTCCATCTCGGTGAGCTCGGACGCCGCCTCGGCCGAGTGCTGGTCGAGTTGGGTCAGCTCACCCGGCGTCCCGCCCTCGCGCTCCAGCGTGAGCAGCGAGGCGTCGAGATCGGCGAGCAGGGTTTGCAAGCGCTGCCGGGCAGCGGCTTCGTCCACGTCGTCCCTTCCCTTGGCGGCCTTCGCAGCCGAGCACGCGGAACCGCCCGCGCTGTGTCTACTCGCCCCGGGCCCCGCGGACAAGATCCTTTGTCAGACCGGGTTGCCCTGCCCACCAGGGCTGAAACGTACGATCTAGGGCGTGTCTGACCGACCATGGCCGTCGCGAGCCGCAGTCCCGGGCACGCGTCGCAAGGCGGACGAGGAGGCGACAGCAGCCATCGGGCGCTCGCGGACGCCACGCCCTGGCGTGTCCGTGGCTTCGGTGCGTCTCGGCGCGACCGCCGGGGCGATCGGGATCGCGGCGGTCGCGACGCTCGCGGGCGCCGCGCCGACGCTGCCGCTGCCGAAGCCCCCGGGACTCGTGCCGGATGTCGCGATCTCGGCGGCCTTCCCCGACCGCCCGGAGCGCCTCCGCCAGTCGATCCTCCCCGGCCCGGTCGACGACACCGAGCGGGTCGACATCCTGGTCGGCCCCGACGGCCGGCCCGTCGGCGTGTCGATGACGCAACGACTCGTGCTCTCCGGCACCGGCCAGTTCATCATCTGGGAACGGTCGTCCGCGCAGGACGTCGAAGCCCTCGACGACACGGTCGCGCCGGTGCTCAAGCGGGAGGCGGTGGTCTGGCAGGGGTTCGTCAGCGGCCGCAAGACGCTGTCGGCCCGGCTGACGCTCGACCCCGTCGTCGAGACCGAGTTGCTGCCGATCGGCGTCGACCTGGTCTGGCGCGGCGCCGGACGCATCGGTCCGGGTGGCACGCTACCGGGCCCGGGCGACGTCGTGGTCCGGCTCACCAACCGGACCGCGCGGCCCATGACCTTGCCGACCGGCGCCGTCCCCGCCGCGACGCTGGCCGGCCCGCTCGACGCCTTGCTGAAGCACGCGAACGCCCGTACGCCCGATGCCCCTCCCGCCGCCGGGCGCGGCCTGCCCGCGACGCTCCCGGCGCAGCAGGTCGGGCCGACCCGGGACGCGACGACCGTGGCGCCGTTCCGGGTCACGGGCACCATCCGGATCGCGAACGGCGGCGCGCCGGTCAGCGACGAGTCGGCCGCGGTGACCCGGCTCACCGACGGGCTGCGGGTCGACGGCATCCTCGCGGGCGGCGGCGAGTTCGTCGTGCGCGCGAGCGCGGCGGCGACGTTGAGCCTCGACCTCACCGCGTACCCGACGCTCGACGCGCGGCTGCTCCAGCCGCCGCGCGGGCGGACGTGGGCGCAGTGGCTACGGCTCGGCCCGACCACGGCCGAGACCCGCGCGGCGCTGACCCAGCTCGTCGAGGGCACGGCGGCGGCGGCGCGCGACGACGAGTACGCGCCGTACCTCGGCCACCACGGCCCCGGGAAGGTGCGCACGACGTTCCGCATCGGTCTGGCACCGCCGGAGACGGTGCCGATGGCCGTGAAACCATTGCGCCCCAAGGCTTTCCCGATCGCGTTGGCTGTCGTCGCCCTGCTCGGTGTGCTGGGGAACGCCGCGGCGATCCACCGGCGCCTCTAGGTGCGGCCCGCGCTCAGAATCTGGTGATCTTGGCGATGGTTTGCACCATATGCGTGCAGAACCTCGCCAAGATCACGAGGGTCGGGTGGGGCGCTGCGCGCCCACCCTCAGAACGGCACCGGCTCGACGAGCGACGGGCCGTTGTTCTTGACGCTGTTCACGGCGTTGCCGACCGGGTACGCGCCGAAGCCGTCACGCGGCAGCAACAGCCCGCGCACCGCTTCGAGGTCGTCGTACGACGGGTCGAGCCAGGCCTCCCACGTCTCGGCCGGGAGCACGACGGGCATCCGGTCGTGCAGGTACGCGAGCCCCGCCGACGCGGTCGTCGTGACGACCGCGCACGTCGCGAGCAGCTCCTCCGTCGCCGGGTCGCGCCAGAACTCGTACAGCCCGGCGAACGCCACCGGGCCAGCGGCGCTGATGAAGAACGGCTGCTTCGGCCGGCCCGGCTCGGCGCGCCACTCGTACCAGCCGTCGGCCGGGATCAGGCACCGCCGTCGTTGGATCGCGGCGCGGAACGCGGGCTTCGTCGCGACCGTCTCGGCGCGCGCGTTGATGAGCCGCGCCGCGCCCTTCTTGTCGGTCGCCCATGACGGCACGAGTCCCCAGCGCACCGTCCGTACCTCGCGCCGGTCGTGCCGGAAGACGACGGCCGAGACGGGGTCGGTCGGCGCGACGTTCCACGACGGCGGCGGGGGCTCGTCGACCGCGACGGCGGCGTACGCCTCCTCCGTCAGGTCCGGCGGCTGCGACGCCGCGTAACGACCGCACACGACTACTGCGGCACCTCCGGGAGCGACGCCGACAGCAGGTCGTCCTTGACCGGCTTGTAGCGGAACTCGTGGAACGTCGCGATGTACATGTCGTCGCTCGACACGCCCTCGTGGTTGCGCGGCAGGAAGCTGCGCTCGTCGCCGTTCGCGCCGGTGACCGCCACCGAGTTCAGCGCGTCGACGAGCGGCTGGCCGAGCGCGCCCTTCGTCACGGACAGCGCCTTCGCGAGCAGGAACATCGTGTCGTACGAGTACATCGCCCAGTCCGGCGGCTGCACGACGTCGCGCACGCCGATCTTGTCGGGGCCGTACTCCTTCTCGTACGCCGCGCGGAACGCCTCGAACGGCTTCGGGCCGACCTCGGCCGTCATCCGGAACGACACGAACCCGACGCCGTCGAGCCACTCCGGGTGTGGCGCGAGCTGCTGGCGTACCAACGGATCCTCGGCGGTCGGGCCCGTCCAGATCGGCGCGCTCCACCCGGTCGAGCGCATCGCCATGACGACCGACGCGACGACGGGCGCGCGCGCCCAGAGCAGCACGGTGTCGGCACCGGACCGCTGCGCGGCGAGCACCTGCGGCGCGGGGTTCGCGCCGGTCGCGAGCTCGACCGACGTGACGAGGTCGAGCGAGTCGCGCTTGATCGCGGCGGTGAGGTCGGTACGCCCGTCGCGGCCGTAGCCGGAGTCGTCGGTGAGCAGCGCGATCTTCGGCTTGCGCGCGGCGAGGTAGTCGGTGAGCCGGACGGTCATCGGCTTGTTGGCCGGCGCCATCCGGAACAGCGTCGGCCGCGCGTCCTCGTCGACGAGTCCCTGCCCGCCCTCGAACGTCACGAAGGTCGGCAGGTGCGCCGGTCCGGTGACGCCCGCGACGGCGACCGCGCCGACGCCGTCGGTGATGAGCGCCGCGGCATGCTCGTCGACCGCGCGGCGGGCGTTCGCCAGCGCGCGCGGGACGGAGTTGCCGTGGTCGAGCTCGACGAGCCGGAACTGCCTGTCCCCCTGGGCATTGAGCTGCTTGACGGCAAGCCGCGCGCCGCGCACGACGGTGTCGGCGATCCACGGCGACGACGAGATCGGCGCGCTCACGACGACGGCAATCGTGTCGGTGTCCTTCGCCGGCGACTGGCACGCCGTCGCGACGAGGGCGACGGCAAGCAGGGCGCGCCTCACGCGGGGACTCCGAGGTAGGCAGCGCGGACGGCCGGGTCGGCACGGACTTCCTCGGGTGTCCCGCGCGCGATGACGCGGCCCTCGGCGAGCACGGTGACGCGGTCGGCTACCGCGTAGACGAAGCGCACATTGTGTTCTACGACGAAGACGGCGCGACCGTTCCCGGCAAGGCGGCGCAGCAACGCGACGAGCCGCGCGATCTCCGCCGCCGACATGCCCGCCGCGGGCTCGTCGAGGAGCAACGCCGTCGCGCCCGTCGCGGCCGCGCGCGCGACCTGGAGCAGTCGCTGGTCGCCGTACGGCAGCTCCGCCGGCCGGGCCGCCGAACGCTGGTCCAGACCGGTCTCCGCGAGGACGAGCCCGCGGACCGCCGCGGACCGCCGCCGCTCGTCACGGTACGACGGGACGCCGAGCAGCGCGCGCCAGGCGCCGGGTCGCTCGGTGGCGCGAGCACCGACGGCGACGTGCTCGGCGACGGTGAGCCCGGGGAACAGCACGGTGTCCTGGAACGTCCGCGCCACCCCAGCGCGCACCCGGTCGACCTGACCGAGCGCACTGACGTCGTGGCCGCGCAGCCGGACGGTCCCCGCGTCGGCGGACTCGGCGCCTGCGAGGAGGCGGAGCAGAGTGGTCTTCCCTGAACCATTCGGGCCGATGAGCGCGTGCACCTCGCCCGCGCGCAACGCGAGGTCGACGCCGTCGAGCGCGGGCAGGCCGCCGTAGCGCTTCGCGAGCCCGGCCGCCTCGACGACGACGTCGCTGCTGCCGCCGAGCGGCTCGGGCGCCGCCACGGCCGGCTCGAGGTGCGGGTGCGGCGGGCGCTGCGCGGCCCGGCGTTCGACGAACGCGCGGACCGCGAGTGCCGCGACGAGGACGGCGGCGGTGAGCAGGCCGCGGCCGCGTTCGGTGCCGATGCCGGTGGGCAGCAGCAGGAGCAGGCCGACGCCGGCGACCGGACCGTACGGGTTGGCCGTGCCGCCGATGAGGACCGCGACGAAGAGCTGGATCGACAGCAACGGCGCCACGCTGGACGGCGCGACGACCCCGAGCAGCACCGCCGTCCCCGCCCCTGACAGCGCCGCGAACGCCGCCGCAGCCGCGAGCGCGTCGCGCCGCAACGCGGCACCTCGGACACCGACGGACGCGGCCGCTTCGGGGCCTTGCCGCAACGCGGCGAGGTCGAGGCCGACCGCGCTGCTGCCGAGCGCTCGGGTGCCGAGGACCAGGGCCGCGCAGAGCGCCGTGGCGAACACCACGTGCCATCGCGGCGTGAGCCGCCACGAGATGCCGAGCGCGGGCGAGACGAGCGTCGACGGTGCCGTGCGGATCAGCCCCTGGTCGCCGCCGAAGGTCCCGGGGAACGCAGCCAGCACCGCCACCGTGAGCCACGCGAGCGCCCACGTCCCGAGCGCGAGGAACGCGCCGCGCAACCGGGACGCGCCGAAGTCGACGACCCAGCCGAGGACGCCCGCGCCCGCGACGGCGATGAGCACCGCGATGCCGAGCGAGACGTGCGGCGCGAGCAGCACCGTGCCGTACGCACCCACCGCCACGAACGCACCTTGGCCGAGGACGGGCTGCCCGGCGTAGCCGACGGCAAGGTTGAGACCGAGCGCGGCGAGCAGCAGGTACAGGTCGCGCGCGATGTCGACGCTCGTCATCCGACGGTCCTCGGCAACGGCGAGCGCAAGCCTTCAGGACGGGCGGCGAGCACGACGGCGAGCACCGTCAGCGCGAGCACGTCGCGGTACGCCGGACCCAACGCCGTCCACGACACGGCGAGCGACTCGGCGACGCCGAGGGCGAGCCCGCCGGCGAGCGCGCCGCGGACCGAGCCGAGCCGTCCGAGCAACGCGGCCGCCGTGCCCTTGAGCCCGAGGATCACACCGCCCGAGATGGTGACCGGACCGGCCGGCGCGGAGAGCAGCCCCGCGACGCCGGCGAGGACACCCGCGACCGCGAAGGCGACGAGGACGACGCGATCCGTCGGTACGCCCATCAACGCGGCCGCATCCCGGTCGTCGGCGACCGCGCGCATCGCCTTGCCGTAGCGCGACGCGACGAGGAGGCGTTCGGCCGTGGCGCCGACGGCGAGCGCGATGCCGAGGACGCAGAGCAGGCGTACGGACACCCGGCCGCCGCCCGGCAACGACAGCAGCCTGGTCGGGAGGCGCAACGGGTCGGCGACGGCGTACGCCTCGCGGGTGAACACAAGACCGAGCGCCTCGCGGACGACGAGCCCCGCGGTGACGGTCGCGGCGACCCAGCCGACCTCTGACGTGAAGGGCCGGACGGCGACGACGTAGAGACCAGCACCGAGCACGCCGCCGACCGCGAGGGCGAGAACCACCTGGGCCACAGCGGTTGCGCTGCCTGGGGCGCGGAGGACCGGCGTCGTGCCGACGGTCGCGAGCACCGACACGAACGTCGCGCCGACGATGAGGTCGCCGT
>CBQZLL010000179.1:0-6771 GCA_967749945.1 uncultured Frankiaceae bacterium | reverse complement strand
GCGATCGCCTTGCCGCTGACGTCGGGCACCGACATGCCGAGCAGCAACGAGTAGATGTAGTTGCCGACGACGACGTTGCGCCCGAACTGCGTCGTCTCCGCGGCGTAGTGCGCATCGAGGTGCAACGGGTGGTGGTTCATCGTGATGAGGCAGAACAGGTGGTCGTCGTACTCGGTCACCGTCTTGCCCGGCCAATGCTTGTAGACCGCGCCGACCTCGAACTCCTCGTAGTACCGCCCGAACTGCATGTGCCACCCTTCCGCTCGTCGTGTCGTACGCGAGGATAGGTGCATGGCCGCTCCTCGGCGGTCCGGGTGCGCGTCTCGCCACCTCTAGGTCAATGTCACCTCGGGGCGGTCGGGGTCGCGCGGGTCGGTGCCGTACGCGAGCCAGCGTTCCTCGAGCGCAGCCGCGCCGTGGACGCGTTTGAACGCCGCCTCGTTCGCCGTCATCGGCAGCACCGGCAGGAACCGCACGTCGTCGAGGTCAGGTACGACACCGCCCGCGTCACCGACGAGCACCGCGGTGCAGCGCGCGCCAGACCACAGCGGCTCGCCGAGGTCCAGCGACGCGCCCGGGACGAGGACGGCCTCCTCGACGAACGGGCTGGCCGCGAGGACCGCGAGTGCGCGCGCCACCTCGTCCCGCGGCACGCGCAGCGACAGTACGAGCTCGGCGCGCGACCCGTCGGGCAACGGCGCCTGCGACATGCCGACGGTGACGTAGCGGACGCCGTCGGCCGTCGCGAAGCGCAGCACGTCGATCCGGTCGAGACCGACGAACGTCACGCCCGCCCGGCCGGAGTCGGCGCCGAGGAACGCGCGCAGGTGGTCCTCGATCACGAGCGCGGCGCGTACTCCTCGAGCAGGCGCCGGCCGACGATCATCTTCTGGATCTCCGACGTGCCCTCGCCGATGAGCAACATCGGTGCCTCGCGGTAGAGGCGCTCGATCTCGTACTCCTTGGAGTAGCCGTAGCCGCCGTGGATGCGGAACGCATCCTGGACGACCTCGGCGCAGTACTCGGAGGCGAGGTACTTCGCCATGCCGGCCTCGACGTCGTTGCGCTGGCCGCTGTCCTTCTTGCGCGCGGCCATCACCATCATGCTGTGCGCGGCCTCGACCTTGGTCGCCATCTCGGCGAGCTTGAACAGGATCGCCTGGTGTTGCGCGATCGGCTTGCCGAACGTCTCGCGCTGCTGCGCATAGGCGATCGCCAGCTCGAACGCGCGCAACGAGACGCCGCAGCCGCGCGCGGCGACGTTGACCCGGCCGACCTCGACGCCGTCCATCATCTGGTAGAAGCCACGGCCGCGGCCCTCGTCCCCGCCCAGGACGGACGACACGGGCACCCGGTGGTCAGTGAAGACCATCTCGGTCGTCTCCACGCCCTTGTAGCCCATCTTCTCGATCTTCGGCGGGATCGTGATGCCCTTTGCCGTCTCGCCGAAGCCGGGCTCCTTCTCGACGAGGATCGTCGTCATGTTCTTGTAGACGGAGTCCGCGCCCTCGTCAGTCTTGACGAGCGTCGCGACGACTGCCGCCCGGGCGCCGTTCGTGAGCCACATCTTCTGGCCGTTGAGGACGTACTCGTCACCGTCGAGGACGGCCTTCGTCTTGATGGCGGAGACGTCGCTGCCGCACCCCGGCTCGCTCATCGAGAACGCGCCGCGTACCGCGCCCGTCGCCATCGCCGGCAGGAGGCGTTCGCGTTGCTCGGCCGAGCCGTGCTGCTTGAGGAGGTACGCGACGATGAAGTGGGTGTTGATGATCCCGCTGATGCTCATCCAGCCGCGGGACAGCTCCTCGACGACGAGCGCGTACGTGAGCAACGACTCGCCGAGACCGCCGTACTCCTCGGGGATCATCAGTCCGAACAGGCCCATCTCCCGCATGCCCTCGACGATCGCGTCGGGGAACTCGTCCTTGTGTTCGAGGTCGGTGGCGTACGGCAGGATCTCCTTGTCCACGAACGTGCGGACGGTGCTCAGGATCTCCTGCTGGATCTCGGTGAGCCCGTCGGTCTGCGCGAGGCGGCCCATGCACGTTCCTTTCGGCGACGTCGTGCGGACGAGTATCCCAGGGCGGGAGTGCGCGCCCGAACGACGGGTAGGCCGAGGTTGCAGGGACTATGCCGTTCCGAGGAGCGCGCCTATGAACCGGGACCTCCGCACCGAGCCGCGCACCGCACCACCACCTCCGGTCGTCGACGAGAAGATGAGCCGGACCGGACGCACGCTGACGATCGTCGGATTCTTCTGCGCGGGCCTCTCACTGATGCTGTTGCCAGTCGTGTTCGGGCCCGCCGCGATCGTGTGCGGGCTCGTCGCGTGGCGCAGTGGCGACCGGCTCGGCGGCTGGGCCGCGGCCGCGGGCCTGGTCTGCCTGGTCGCCGGCCTGGCCATCGCGTCGGTCGTCGTCAACAACGCGCGGATCGAATAGTCCCGATCCAGACTATCCAGGGCGTATTGACTGGCCACGGGTGATCTGTCACGCTCGCCGCGCCGTCGGACGCCCGGCTAGGTCCTGGCCCAGTCACCTAGCTGGTCGAGGAGTCCCTGAAGCCGGCGACCGTGCGGCGACAGCCGCAGGTCACCGGTTTCCGGGACCACCTCGACCGCGCCGATCCGGCGCAGGTCCGCGACGCGTTGCGCGACGACGCTGGCGGCGTACGTCCGTAGCCTGACCTCCATGGCGCGCTCGCCGAGCGTGCCCCCTTGCAACGCGCGGAACACCGCGAGCGCCCCGCGCCGCGCCAGCACGTCGAGCGCCGTCGCGAGCACGTCGTCGGAGTGGGTCACCGCATCACCGGGTCACTCGGCGGGCGGCTCGAACTTGCTCGTCCGGCTCATACCCGCGGCCCGGCCCTTGCCCGCGATGACGAGCGCCATCTTGCGCGACGCCTCGTCGATCATCTCGTCGCCGAGCATCACGGCGCCGCGGCGACCGCCCGCCTCCGACGTGGAGAAGTCGTACGCGTCGAGGATCAGCTCGGCGTGGTCGTATTGCTCCTGGCTGGGCGAGTACACCTCGTTCGCCGCGTCGATCTGCCCGGGGTGCAGCACCCACTTGCCGTCGAAGCCGAGTGCCGCCGAGCGCTTCGCGACCGCGGTGAAGCCCTCGACGTCCTTGATCTGGAGGTACGGCCCGTCGATGGCCTGCCGGTCGTACGTCCGCGCCGCCATGAGGATGCGCATGAGGATGTAGTGGTACGGGTCGCCGTCGTAGTCGGGGTGCGGCGCGCCGACCACGAGCGAGCGCATGTTGATGCTCGCCATGAAGTCGGCCGGGCCGAAGATGATGGTCTCGACCCGGTCGCTCGCGCCGGCGATGGCGTCGACGTTGACGAGGCCCTTGGCATTCTCGATCTGCGCCTCGATGCCAATGCGGTTCTCGAAGCCCATGACCTGCTCGATCTGCGTCAGCAGCAGGTCGAGCCAGACCACCTGCTCGGCCGTCTGCACCTTCGGCAGCATGACGCAGTCGAGGTTCTGCCCGGCGCCCTCGACGACGGTGATGACGTCGCGGTACGTCCACTTCGTCGTGAGGTCGTTGACCCGTACGACGCGCGTCTTGTCGCCCCAGCCGCCGTCGTTGAGGGCGGCGACGACGTTCGCCCGCGCCTCCTCCTTGGCGAGCGGCGCGACCGAGTCCTCGAGGTCGAGGAACACTTGGTCGGCCGGCAGGCCCTGCGCCTTGCCGAGCATCTTCGGCGAGGACCCGGGCACGGCGAGACAGGAACGGCGGGGACGCAGCGTCGACATGCCGCGATGCTAGCGGCCCGCCCGGAACGCCCCGCGCTCCGTCGCTACTGGTGAGTAGCGGCGCCGCCGTTCACCAGTTCGTGCTCGCCGCGAGCCGCTACTCACCAGTAGCCCGCGGCCGGCGGGCGGGCCCGCTCATTCGACGGCCGGGACGCCTGCCACGGCGGGACGGCGTTCGCCCGCGCGGATCACTGCGACGATCCCGGCGACGATGAGCACCGCCGCCGGGAGCGCGACGAGCCGCGGTGCCTCGTCGAGGAACAACGCCGCGAGTGCCGTAGCCCCCACGATCTCGAACAGGATCGAGATGGACACGACAGTCGGGCTCGTCGTCTTGAGCACCCGGTTGAATACGCTGTGCCCCAGCAGCTGCGCGCCCACCGTGAGGGCCACGATGCAGAGCCACGTCTTCGCCGAGAAGCCGACGACCCGGGTGTGCGTCACGCCGATCAGCACGAGCAGCAAGACCGCCGTCGTCGCGTAGCAGACCGTCGTGTAGACGGTGGTCGAGACGGTGCGGCGGACCTCGGCGCCGACCGTGACGTAGGCCGCCGCGAAGAAGCCACCGACCAACGCGAGCACGTCGCCGGTCAGTGCCCGCGCGGAGAAGTGCAGGTCGATCCCGGTCAGCACCGCCGCGCCGAACACCGACAGCCCGATGCCCACCCAGCCGAGCGCGGGTACGTCGTCGCCGAGGTACCGCGCGATGAGCGCGGCCCAGACCGGCTGCGTCGCGACGAGCGCGGTCGACGACGCGACCGAGGTGAACGACAGCGACGGGATCCACGTCGCGAAGTGCGCGGCCAGCAGCAGCCCGGCGCCGAGAGCCAGCCGCCGCTCGCGGGTCGAGATCGCGCGCAGCTCCGCCCGGGCCCGGCCCAGCGCGAACGGCAGCGTCACACCGGTCGCGATCGCGTTACGCCAGAACGCCACCGCGAACGCCGGTGCCGCCGCGACCCGGATCAACGGTGCGGAGGTCGACACCCCGCAGACGCCAAGGACGATCAGCGCGATGTCCCCGCGTGGCGGCCGGTCCAATGCGCCGATCCGAGGAGTAGCGGCGCGCTCGGTCGACACCAGGCCGACTATAGTTTCGGCCCGTGCCCCGAGCCCGACTCCGTTACGCCATCGCCATCGACGAGCAGCTGCTCAAGCAGGGCTCCAACGACCCTGTGATCCACGCGTTCGGCAACCGCGGCGGGCACACGCAGCCGTTCGTCGTCCGGCGCGGCTGGTCCGGCCCGCAGGGCGCGTACGTCGAGGACTTCCGCGTCGTCCGTTCCTCCGACCGGCTGACCATGTACCACTCGGGCCCGCGGATCATCGAGCTGGCCGGCGAGTACTACACGAACGACGTCGACGACCGTGTCACCGGCGTCGAGCTCGCCATCGGCGAGTACGAGCTCGTCTTCACCGTCGACGACGAGCCGGTGCCCGGGGTGCCGGTGTTCGTCGAGCCGGGGCCGGGCGCTGTGGGCGGCACGCCCGTCGCCGTCGACCCGCTCATCGACGAGACGACGAAGAAGTCGGACCTCGTCTGGCTCGCGTACGACGGCCTCGACGGCCAGAGCACGCGGGCGGCGTGGCACGTCTGGCACAAGGGCGCCGCGTACGTCGTCTGCGACGGGTCGGAGCAGCAGATGCCCGGCCTCGCCGACGCCGACTCCGCCATCGTCTGCGTCCGGTCGAAGGACAACTGGGGCCTGCTCGTCGCATGGCGCGCGGCCGTCGAGCTCGTCCCTCCGGGCTCGCCGGCGTGGAACGAGGTCGTACCGCTGCTCGTCGGCAAGCGACTCAACAACCGCGACGGCGAAGGCGCGGCGGACCGGTGGGCCCGTGAGTGCAAGGTCGCGCGGCTCGTGCCGACGGGCGAGCTCGTCGAGGACCCGAACAACCTCAACGCGACGAGCCGCGCCGAGGCGCCCGCGCCGAGCAGCGCGACGACCGAGACGCGCGTGCCGATCACGCTGCACGGCAAGTCCCGCCGCCCGGTCGACCAGAGCCCGCCGCGCCCGTTCTCGCCCAGCTAGGGAACGCGGATCGTGCCCGTCGACACGGGCGCGACGCCACCGGCGACGCGGCACTCGACCGCTGCTCCCCCGCTCGTGACGACCGTGCCGTCGAGGCGGCTCGGGCGCCCGATCTCCGTCCCCTGCTTGACGACGTACGACGTCTCGCCGTCGGCGGGCACGTAACCGCTCGCCGCCAGCCACGCACCGAAGCCCAGCGCAGCCGACCCCGTGGCCGGGTCCTCGCCGTAGCCGATGCCGTCGGCGAACACCCGCGCGTGCGACGTGCGCGTCGCCGGGTCCCACGCGAACACCGCCACCGAGTCGATCGTCTCGCCGCACACGTCGCCCAACGCGCGCGCGTCCGGGCGGAGCCCGGCGACCATGTCGTCCGACCTGACTTCGACGAACGCCTGCGGCAGCCCCGTCGAGCACACCCGTACCGGCGCCGCGCCCGCGTCGGAGCCGGACAACCCGACGGCGTCCAGGAACGGCGCGGCATCGAGCGGCTCGCCCGCCGACGGCGTCCCGCCGGTCAGCTCGGCGCGGTCGGCCGAGACGGTCAGCGGCAGCAGTCCGGCGCCGCACCGCTGCACGACCCGGCCATACGGCACCCGCCCCAGCGACGCGAGCAGCCAGGCGGTCCCGACCGAGGGATGCCCCGCGAACGGCAGCTCCAGCTCGGGCATGAAGATGCGCAGGTAGTAGTCGGCTTCGCCGTCGCGCAACGGGAACGCCGTCTCGGACAGGTTGAACTCCCGCGCGATTGCCGCGTACTGCGCGTCGGCGAGACCGTCGGCGTCGAGCACGACGGCCAGCGGGTTGCCCGCGTACGGGCGGTCGGTGAACACGTCGACGACGTGGAACGTCAGGTCGCTCACGTCGCGAGCCTAAGCCGGGTACGGCGGTAGCCTCGCGGCATGACGACGGCCGCGACCCGCGTGTTCTGCGCGCGGCTCGCGGGTCGCCCGGTCTTCGACCCGAACGGCGACCCGGTCG
>CBQZLL010000178.1:0-6798 GCA_967749945.1 uncultured Frankiaceae bacterium | reverse complement strand
GTGATCTTGGCGATGGTTTGCACCGTATGCGTGCAGAACCTCGCCAAGATCACGACGTTGGGCGCGCTAGCAGATCACGATCTCCGGGGTCTCGAAGCACACCGGGTGGGCGCAGTCGATCCGGTCGCAGACCGGCTTCGCCCACGAGCAGTACTGGAGCTCGCACGCCTGCGCGGGGGTGGACGCGAACAGGGCGCCGGCGGCGAGGGCGCCGGCCAGGAGGATTCGGGTCATAGCGGTCACGGTAGCCGGACCTTGCCGGTCTCGACCAGGAGGTCGAGCTGCGCGCGCACGCTCTGCTCGGCGGCATGCCACAGCCGGCGGTCGACGTCCGTGTACACCATCTCCACGATCGCCCGCGGCGTCGTCGCCCCGGCTTCGACGGCGGCGAGCACCTGGGCCGCGCGCTCGCGCCGGTGCGCGACGTAGTACGCGATGACCTCGGCCGGGTTCTCGACGACCGGCCCGTGTCCCGGCAGCAACGTCGTCGCGCCCACGTCGGCGAGCCGCGTCAGCGAGTCGAGGTAGTCGCCCATCCGCCCGTCCGGGTACGCCACCACCGACGTCCCGCGCCCGAGCACGTGGTCGCCGGTGAGGACGAGCCCGTGCTCGCGCAGCACGAAGCAAACGTGGTCGCTCGAATGGCCGGGCGTCGCGAGGACCTCGACGTCGAGGCCGTCGACCTCGACGTGCTCGCCGTCGCCGAGCCCTTCCTCGCCGAGCCGGTGGCCCGGGTCGACCGCGCGGACCGGCACGCCCAGCGACGACGCCAGGGCCTGCGCGCCCGCGCTGTGGTCGGGGTGCCCGTGCGTCAGCAGGACGAGGGCTACGTCGCCGGCCTCCGCGCGCACCCGGTCGAGGTGCGCGACGTCGTCAGGGCCCGGGTCGACGACGACGGTACGGCCGCCTGGCGCGGCGAGCAGCCAGGTGTTCGTGCCGTCGAGGGTCATCGGCCCCGGGTTCGGGGCGAGGACGAGGTCGTGCCGGATCACTCGGGGTAGCCCGGGTCACCGGGCAGCAGGAGCAGCACGTCCGCGCCGGACACGACGATCTTCGGCAGCACGCGCCGGATGTCCCGCGCGGTCGCGGCGGCGAGCACGTCGGCGACCGAGCCGTACGCCCCCAGCTCGGCCAGCGTGAACACCGTCGGCGGCAGCATCCCGAGGTCGCCGCGCGCGTGCCGTTCGACGGCGACGCGCGGCGCGACCCACTCGCTGTGGTCGCTCTCGCCGCGGAAGTGCACGGGCGTCTGACCCTCCGGCAGCGCCGCGACGAAGAACCGGGTGTCGAAGCGCTTCGGCTCGATCTCCGGCGTCGTCCAGTGCGCCCACGGCCGCAGCAGGTCCGCGCGCAGGACGAGCCCGTTGCGCGCCAGCACCTCCGCCATCGACGCGGACCGGTCGAGCAACGCACCTTGTTCGCGCGCCCAGTGTTCGGTGTCGTCGGTGATCGGGGAGGCGAGCAACACCCCCGACTCCTCGAAGGTCTCGCGCACCGCGGCCGCGACGAGCCCGCGCGCGAGCGGCTCGTCGGCCGACAGGGGAGCGGCCCACTCCGCGGCGGGCGGTCCCTGCCACGCGATCTCCGCGTCGCCGTCGCGCGGGTCGACGGAGCCGCCGGGGAAGACGTACATACCCCCCGCGAACGCCATCGTCCCGAGCCGCCGCAGCAGGTACGCCTCGATGCCGTCCGCGCCGTCGCGCAGCAGTACGACGGTCGCGGCATGCCGCGGCTCGGCGACCGTGACCGCCCCGGATGCGACCGCGCGGGCGCGCTCGTGCAGTTCCGGCGGCAGCCGCCGCAGGGCGTTCTCGTCCACGCGCCGGAGTTTAGGCTGCGCCACGTGACGCTCCGCCCCGCCGCCGCGCTGCTCGCCCTCGCGCTGGCGTGCGGGACGTCCGCGCCTGCCGCGCGCCCGACGACGCCACCGCCGACGACGACCGCGGCACCCACTCCCACGCCCACGCCGAGCCCGATCGCGTTCCAGCCCGCGAGCGGGTCGGTGACGCTCGTCTTCGGTGGCGACGTCGACTTCGACCGGACCACGCGCACCGCCATCGCCGACGGCGGCGTCGACGCGCCGTGGCGCTACCTCGCGCCGACGTTGCGCGCCGCCGACGTCGCGATGCTCAACCTCGAGTGCTCGGTGTCGCGCCGCGGCGCGCCCGAGGTGAAGTCGTTCCGCTTCCGCGGTGACCCGTCGGCGGTCGCGGGCGCGAAGAACGCGGGCGTCGACGTGTTCTCCTCGGCGAACAACCACAGCATCGACTACGGCTTCGACGCGTTCGCCGACACCCTCGACGCAGTACGCCGCGCGGGGATCGAGTCGGTGGGCGCGGGCCGCGACCTCGCCGAGGCGCAGCGGCCCGCGGTCTTCGAGGTCAACGGCCGTCGCGTCGCGGTCGTCGGCATCTCCGCGATCATTCCCGCGCCGAAGTGGAGGGCCGGTCCCGGTCATCCCGGTGTCGCGTACGACGACGACGCGCAGATCGCGCGTCAGGTGCGCGCGGCGAAGCGGGTCGCCGACGTCGTCATCCCGTACTTCCACTGGGGCGTCGAGTACACGTACGCGCCGAGCGCCGCGCAGCGCCGGGCGGCCCGCGCCGCGATACGAGCGGGCGCGACGATGGTCGTCGGGACGCATCCGCATGTGTTGCAGCCGATCGAGGTCGTCGACGGCCACCTGGTCGCGTGGAGCCTGTCCAACCTGGTGTTCCAGTCGCGCCCGGCGAGCGTGCACACCGAGCTGCTCAAGATCACCGTCAACCGCGACGGTTCGGTCGACTGGATGACCGAGCCGTACTACATCAGTGCAGGGGTGCCCCACCCCGAGCCGTCGCGCCGTCCGCAGCGTGGTCACGTCCCGGCGACGGCCTGAGCACGTCGAGCATCGACACGACCTCGCGGACCATCGGCCGGACGACCGGCAGCTTCGCCAGCCCGACGAGCCGCTCGACCAGCGGCACGGTCCGGTCGATCAGGGCGTACGTCCGCTCGCACTCGTCCGACGAGTCGTGCACCCAGTACAGGACGATCCCCATCCAGTAGAGCCAGAGCAGCTCCGGCAGGTCGGCGCGCAGGTCCTTGCCGACTCGCAGCGACGAGCCGTCGACCACCTCGCGGACCAGCGCGACGGTCTCGGTGCGCAGCGGCGCGGACTCGCGGCTGAACGGGCTCATCGGGCTCTCCGGATCGGCGGCCGTCGTGAAGAGCTTGGTCGACAGCCGCCGGTACGGCATCGACACCTCGATCTTTGTCCGTACCAGCAGCCGCAGCCGATCCTGGAAGTCCTTCGTCTGGTCGAGCCGGTCGCCGAGCAGCGCCAGGTGGTCGGCGTGGTTGCGTTCGTAGAAGGCCAGGATGAGCCGGTCCTTCGACGCGAAGTAGTAGTACGCGTTGCCGACCGCGACGTCCGCGGCCTCGGCGATCTCGCGCATCGTCGTCTCGGCGTACCCCTTGGTACGGAACAGGTCGAGCGCCGCGTCGAGGATCCGCTCGCGCGTCTGCTCGCCCTTGGGCGTCTTCTCGGCCATCAGGCGACGAGGCTACCCAGCGCCTTGCGGTGCCGCGAGACCCAGAGCACGAACCGCTTCGCGCCCGGCAGCATCCCCGGCTGCGCGAACCGCAGTGCCGTCGCGCGGTGCTTCTTCAGCGCCCACAGACACATCAGCCACCCTCGCTCGTCGTAGTACACCTCGCCCCCGTCGCCGACGACGGTGAGCTGGTTGCGGGTGGCCGCGTGGTCGATGCCGGGGAACGCCTGCCACGCCGCGGGCGAACCCGCGGCGCAGAAGACGAGCGGTACGTACTTCGGCTGCGCGGCGAGCCACGACGCGGCCTTGCAGCACAGCGGGCAGGTCGGGTCGTAGAGCACGGTGAGGTACTGCATGGCTAGCACGACGCCCAGGCGTTCGGCTCGACCGGCGGCGGCGCCATACCGATCGTGGTCCGGCTGCGCAGCCGGCTGAACACGTAGAGGTTGACGAAGTGCATGCCGCCGAGGACGAGCAGCACGAGCCCGACCTTGCGGGACAGCAGCTCGATCGAGTCGCCGGTCGTCGTGAGGACCTGGGTGGTCTTGAGGGCCAGTGACACGTACCCGAGGTTGACCAGGTAGAAGCCGACGACCAGCAGGTGGTTGACCGAGTCGGCGAGTGCGTCGTTGTCGTGGAACGCGTCGACGAGGAACGGCCGCCCGTTGCGGTGCAGGGTCCGCGCGACCCAGATGGTCAGCCCGATGCTGATGGTGAGGTAGATCAGGTAGGTCACGACCTTGACGTCCATGTGCTGCTCCCTGACTCGATGTCTTGAACGTGTTCAAAACTGAGGCTAAGGGGCGGCGAGGGCGAGGTCAAGAGCTTTTTTGAACGTGTCCTAGAAGTCGAGGATGACGTTCGCCACGGCGGTCGGCTGCATCTCCGGCACGAAGTGCCCGGCGCCCTCGATGAGGACGAACGGCTTGGTGTTGCGCAGCCGGCGTGCCCACGATTCGCCGACCTTCGCGGGGAAGATCGGGTCGCCGTCGCTGAACGCCACCTGCGTCGGCCCGTCCCACGCGTCGAGCGCCTCGCGCGCGGCCAGTTGCTCGCGCGCGCCCGGGTCGTCGATGGACGTCGGGACCAGCCGCGGGAACGCCAGCGCGCCCGCCTTCGACGGCACGTCGGGGAACGGCGCGTCGTACCCCGCGACGACCTCCGGCGGGAGCCCGCCGCACGCGCGGTCGAGCAGCGCGCCGACGGCGAGGTCGGTCTGCGCCCGCGCGTACGCGAGCCACGCGTCGAGACCGGCGGACGACTCGCGGCCGCTGAACAGCCCGGTGTTGAGGATGACGATGCGCGCGACCCGGTCCGGGTGATCCATCGCCCACCGGAGGCCGAGCGGCCCGCCCCAGTCCTGGACGACGAGCGTGACGCGGTCGAGGTCGAGCGCCGCCAGGTGCCGGGTGAGCAGGTCGAGGTGGCGGCCGTAGGTGTACCAGTCCACGTCGGTCGGCTTGTCCGAGCGCCCGAAGCCCACATGGTCGGGCGCGATGACTCGAAGCCCCGCGGCCACGAGCGGCGGGACCACGTTGCGGTAGAGGAACGACCACGTCGGCTCGCCGTGCAGCAGCACCACGGGACTCCCCGTGCCCTCGTCGACGCGGGCGAGGCGTAGCCCGTCGATCTCGACGTAGCGCGGCTCGTACGGCCAGTCCGGGAGGTCCGCGAAGCGCGCGTCGGGAGTGCGGACGAGGTCCATCACGCCACCTCCACGACGATCTCGACCTCGACCGGTGCGTTCAGCGGCAGCACCGCGACGCCGACCGCGCTGCGCGCGTGCCGGCCGGCCTCGCCGAAGACCTGGCCGAGCAGCTCGCTCGCACCGTTGATGACGCCGGGCTGGCCGTAGAACCCGTCGGCGCTCGCGACGAACCCGACGACCTTGACGACCCGGACGATCGTGTCGAGGTCGGCGACCGAGGCGACGGCGGCGATGGCGTTGAGCCCGCAGATGCGGGCCAGCCCCTTCGCGTCGTCGGGGGTGACGTCTGACCCGACGAGGCCGGTCGCGACGAGTTTGCCGTCGACCATCGGGATCTGGCCCGACGTCCAGACGAGCGAGCCGTTGCGGATGGCGGGTACGTACGCCGCGACGGGCGGGACCACGTCGGGGAGCGTCAGGCTGAGCTCGGCCAGCCGGTCGGCGACGCGGCTCATTGCTTCGGCCGCTTCAGATACGCGACGAGTTGCTCGGTGCTCGGACCCGGCACGACCGCGACGAGCTCGTAGCCTTCGTCGCCCCAGGTGTCGAGGATCTGCTTGGTCGCGTGGACCAGCAGCGGGACGGTGACGTACTCCCACTTCTGCATGGCGCGCACCCTATCGAGGGGTGAGCACTAGCCTTTGGTCACGCGGAACGGCGTTGCCGCAGGCGGCGGCGCTGCAGCTCGTTGAGGCCGCCCCAGATGCCGTGCGGCTCGCCGACGTCGAGCGCATGGTCCAGGCACTCGTCGTGGACGGGGCAGCCGGCGCAGATCGCCCGGGCCCGTGTCTCGCGGCGGTCCTTCTCGTCCTTGTGCTCGATCCGGTTCGGCGCGAAGAAGTGGACCGCGTCGTCGTCGTGGCAGCGCGCCGCGACCCTCCAGGTTGTGTCCTCGAACACTGGGTCTCACCCCCAACCGCCCGTAGACAGGGGTACGGGCGTCTGGAGGTATGACTCACTGGGGTACCGGTTAGGTTCGCTCTACTTCCGAACTATTTTCCGGCGGTCTTCGCCATCGTGTCGAAGTAGCGGAGCAGTTCCACGGGGAACGGCATGACCAGCGTGGAGTTCTTCTCCGCGGCGACCTCGACGACCGTCTGGAGGAGCCGGAGCTGCAGCGCACCAGGGTTGTCGGACATCACGGTCGCGGCCTCGGAGAGCTTCTGTGACGCTTGCAGCTCGCCCTCGGCCGAGATGATCCGCGCGCGCCGCTCGCGTTCGGCCTCGGCCTGGCGCGACATCGACCGCTTCATCGTCTCGGGGAGCTGCACGTCCTTGACCTCGACCAGGTCGATCTTGATGCCCCACGGCGCCTCGGTGAGCGAGTCGATGATCGCCTTGAGCTGGGCGTTGATCGCCTCGCGATTGGACAGCACGTCGTCGAGGTCGCTCTGGCCGATGACCGAACGCAGCGACGTCTGCGCCACCTGGCTCGTCGCGAACAGGTAGTTCTGCACGTTGACGATCGCCTTCATCGGGTCGATGACCCGGAAGTAGACGACCGCGTCGACCCGCAGCGTCACGTTGTCGCGGGTGATGCCCTCCTGCGCGGGAACG
>CBQZLL010000177.1:0-6815 GCA_967749945.1 uncultured Frankiaceae bacterium | reverse complement strand
CGCGTCGAGGCTGAACGCCGCCGTGCTCGGCCCGCTCCCCGCCACGGTGAGCACCGGGGCGGCGTCGAGCGGCTCGGCCCCGGCGACCGGCGCGGTCAGCGTGGCGAGCAACAGGGCCCAGCCGAGCGGACGTCGCATCACACCACCCGGTTGAGGAAGCAGTAGGTCGTCCAGTACCGCGGCACCGCGTCGCCCGGGTCGCAGTCGCGGCTGACGGACCCGTCGGTGCGCTCGGAGAACGTCTCGGTCAGCAGCCGTGCGTCGCGCTCGATGCCGAGCAGGAGCTGCCGGTAGTAGCCGCCGGTGAGGAACGCGACCTTGTCCGGGCCCGAGGCCGTCGTCTTGTAGAAGCAGTCGCGGATCTCGGTCGCCGCGACGTCGGTCCACTCGTTGGCCGGGTTGTCGGCGAGGCCGCCACCGCGGCAGTACCCGTCGGTCGGCTCGAGGTGCGACACGCTGCCGGTCCGGGTGTTCTTGAGGTACGCGACCTCGATCTTGTCCTCGTACTGCACGGAGCCAACGGCGTTGTAGATGGTCTGGCTCATCGTCACGTGGACGCTGGTCGTCGACGACGCCGTGGCGACGGCGTTGCCAGCCGTGTCGGCGAGGGTCGCGACGTCGGTGCCGGCGCCGAACAGCGGGTCGCCACCGCCGACTCCGCCCGCCGGGCTCGCCGCCGTCGCGTCCTCGTCGATCTTGGGCGCGACGGCGTAGAGGAACGGCGCCGAGACGGCGACCGGGGTCGCGTCGAGGCGCGTCACGACGAGGCGGCACGCGGCGTCGGTACGCAGGCCGAGGCCGGCGGCGGCCGTACCGCGCAGGGTGACGACCGCGTCCGACTCGAACACGCAGACGTCCCCGTCGAGCCGGCCCGTCGCGACCACCGACCCCGGGTGCAGCGCGCGGCCCGTCGCCGTGACGGCGGTGACGGCGGAGGCGTGCGCGAGCGGAGTGACGGTCGTGGCGATCATGGCGGCGAGGCCGAGGCGAAGCGCGGTCCGGTGCATGCACGAGCCCCTTCGGGTGGTGGTGCGCGGCGGCGTTGCCACGCGTCACCTACACGGCCGGACCCGGACCCCCTTACCCCGTTTGGCACGTACGCGCCAGGATTGGCCCGAATGCCGCCCGGCCTGTCCCGATCAGGGACTTCCGGGTCCCCGGGATGAGGACCTACGCCTGTTGGCCGGAGCGGTCTCGTCAGGCACTCTCGACCGACTTCCCCCAATACCCGGAGGTTCGCTCGTGACGGACCGGCACGACGCGCGAGTCACCGCGCGCGCGGAGCTGTCCGAGGCCACGGCCAGGCTCGTCGCGGAGTTCGCGGCGCAGCTCCCGGCCGGAACGGTCATCAGCAGCATCGTCAGGGCGCGCGAAGAACTGCTGCGCAGCGGCGTCAGGGACGGCCTCGCCGCGGCGGCCGAGGCACTGGCACGCCACCAGCTACGGGAGCGCGTGCCGGTGCACGCGGCGTAGGCCCTGGCTAGATCCAGTTCTTCCGGGCCGCCTGCATCCCGAGCTGGAACCGCGTCGAGGTCCCCGTCTGCTCCATCAGCTTCGCCATCCGGCGGGTCACCGTCGACGGGCTGATGCCGAGGTGGCGAGCGATGCTCTCGTCCTTGAACCCGGCCGCGAGCAGCGCGATGAGGACGTCGTCGAACTCCGCGGTCCGGTCCGGCAACGGCTCCTCGGGCGCGGGCGGCAGCGGGACGGCGCGCTCCCACAGCGCGTCGGCGAGGGAGAGCAGGCCGCCGAACAGTGCCGATCGGCGGACGAACACGGTCGACCCGCCGTCCAGCTCGTCGAGCTCGATGACGGCGGTGCCGCCGTCGTGCAACGCGAGCCGCATCGGCAACGCGGGCAACGTGCGTACCTCCGCTCCGGCCGCGACGAGCTGGCGCAGCGCCTCGAACCGGCCCGGCACGAGCAGGGTCGATCGCTCGTGCACGACGCGGACGTCGACGCCTGCGCGGAGGAGGTCGTCGACATCCGTGGGTACGGCCTCGGGGAGACCGTTCTCGGGCTGCTTCTCGAAGACGACGAGGCTGCGTTCGGTGGTCCTGACCAGGTGCTCGCGGCGGCGGCGTGCCGCCTCGGCGTCGGCGACGATCTCGATGGGGCCGGTGGCGCCGTTGCTGCGGGCGCGGCCGGCCCGCGCCAGCTCCGCGACGCCGTGCTGAGCGCGTTCGAGCGCGCGCTGGCGGCGGAGCAACGTCTCCTGCTCGCGTACGACGAGCGAGGCGAGGCCGAGCTCCGGCGCCTCCGCCCGCCAGCAGCCGGGGGAGTCCGCGACGTCCGTGACCAGCTCGAGCTCGGCGAGCTGCGCGAGCGCGTCGGTGACCTGGGCGAGGTCGGCGTGGAGCAGGTCGGCGAGCCGCGCCGCCGGCGCGGGACCCGCGGTGAGCATCGCGCGGTAGACGTCCTCTGCGATCGGGCTCAGGCCGAGCGCGTCGAGCATGGCGGCTCCCCCAGCTCGGTGTCCTCCGCCATCGTCCCGGCGTCGGGCCCCCCGGACAATCGTGCGCGCGAACCTGCCTTCGTCGATTCCGAGACTCATGGCATTACGTCCTCATCTGGCCGGGCGGCACCACTGGTAGGGGACCGGACGGTGGTGCCGTGCCATCCGGCAGGGGGAAGAGCGGTCGGTCAGACCGAGGTACTCGTGGTCGCCATCGCGGCGAGACGGCCGGCTACGCAGCCGGGCGGGCGGGAGGATGCGTCGTGGCGCATGGGGACTCCGCTGGGGGTGGTCGTAGGGGTGCTCCACTGCTTCGACGGCGTACCCCTCGAACCCTGCCGGCCGGCGAAATCTTTGCCAACTGAGCGGAACTTGCGTATCGGTCAGCAGACCTGGCGCAGGCGGCCCGTGGTCAGGTCGTAGAGGAAACCGCCCGCCCGGACGCCCGGCAGGTACGGGTAGGAGCGCACCCGCTGGACGTCGGGGTACAGCGCCTGCTCGGCGTCGTCGGTCGTGAGGAACGAGATGCTCCGCGTGTCGGGGCCGCCCTCGTCGCGGATCGCCGCGTGCACCTCGTCCTCGGTGCACCCCGCCATCCGGCACTCGGTGTGCGCGACGACCATGACGCGGTCTACGCCGAGGAGGTACGTCGCGAGGACGAGCGTGCGGAGCACGTCGTCGGTGACCCGGGCGCCGGCGTTCCGCAGGATCTTCGCGTCGCCCGGAGCCAGGCCGAGCATCCCCAACGGGTCGATCCGCGAGTCCATGCAGGTCAGGACCGCGAGCCGCTTCGCCGCCACGGCCTCGAGCTCGGCGAGCTGGAAGGAGGCGGCGTACGTCTCGTTCGCCGCGAGCACGTCCCCGAAGTCGTCGTTCGGCACGCGGGGGAGCCTAGGCGACGCGGCCCTGGGCACTCGCGAGCAGCCGCTTGGCGCTGCTCGCCTCCTCGGGGAGGACGAGCGTGACGACCTGCCCGCCCGCGCCAGCCCGGCCGGTGCGTCCGGACCGGTGCGCGAACACCTTCGACTCGGTGGGGAGGTCGGCGTGCACGACGAGCTCGACGCCGTCGACGTGCAGCCCCCGCGCCGCCACATCGGTCGCGACGAGGACCGCCGAGTCTCCGCCGGTGAACGACGCCAGCGCCCGCGTCCGCGCGTTCTGCGGGAGCCCGCCGTGCAATGCGCGCGCCGTCAGACCGTGCCGGGTGAGCTGCGTCGCAAGCCGGTCGGCGCCGTGCTTGGTCCGCACGAACACGATCGTCCGGCTCAGGTCGCGGACCAGGTCGGCGATCGCGGCGGGCTTGTCCTCGCGGCGTCGTACGGTGACCAGCCGGTGCGTCACGGGCTCGGTGGCGAGCGCCGGGGCGGCGACCTCGACGAGAACCGGATCGGCCAGGTAGCGCCGGACCAGCACGTCCACGGCGCCGTCGAGCGTGGCCGAGAACAGCATCCGCTGCCCGCCGCGGGGGACGAGGTCGAGCAGCCGCTGTACGACGGGCAGGAACCCGAGGTCGCACAGGTGGTCCGCCTCGTCGAGCACGGCGACCTCGACCCGGTCGAGGTAGACCCCGCCGCGTTCGAGCAGGTCGACGAGGCGTCCCGGCGTGGCGACGAGGACGTCGACGCCGCGCGCGAGCTGGCTGATCTGCCGGCCGATGCTGGTGCCGCCGTACACCGTCGCCACGGTGACGCCGGTCGCCTGGCCGAGCGGGGCGAGCACGCTCCCGACCTGTTCGGCGAGCTCGCGGGTCGGGAGCAGGACGAGCGCGCGCGGGCGGCGTGACACGCGCGATCCGGCGCCGACCCGGACGACGAGCGGCAGGCCGAACGCCAGCGTCTTGCCCGACCCGGTCGGCGCGCGGCCGAGCACGTCGTGGCCGGCGAGCGCGTCCCGCAGGACCGCGCCCTGCACGGCGAACGGCTCGGTGATCCCGCGTCGGGTCAGCAGCCGGACGAGAGCCGGCGGCAGCCCGGCCTCGGCGAACGTCCGGACCGCGGGCAGCGGCGCCCGGGTCGGGGGCGGGGCGGGGAGCGCAGCGGGGCGCGGCGCGCGGGCCGGGCGAGGTGCGGGCCGGCGCGAACGCGGAGCGCGCGGCGAGGAGGGGCGTGGCACGGGGGACTCCGTCCGGAAGGCAGGGATCAGGCCGCGTCGACATGCTGCGCGCGCGGGAGTTCCCGGACGGGGAGCGTGATGGGTTCGCTACGACCGCACCGAGGCGGCGGCGCCGCGCCGGTGAGGTGCCCACCGTAGCAGGCCGCCTGGACTGGATACTCCGGGAGGCCCGGAATGTCGCGGACGCCACGTTTCGCGGCGACGAGTTTCGCTCTCGCGGTGAAAACCGGCACGAGGCCCCAGAAGGTGGCGCCGAGAGGACCGTCGAAACGAACCCTTGACGTATCCCCAACATGATCCGCGGAGTCCCCATGCGACTGCGACGTGCTCTGCTTCCCGCCCTCGCGGTGGCTCTTGCCGCGACGACCACGGCGACCGCCGCGGTCAAGAAGCCGGCACTCCCCAAGGCCTGCAACCTGCTGACCGACCCGAAGAACGACGGCACGTCGAGCAACTACCCGGTGATCACGTCGGCGGCGCTCGACATCCAGAGTGGTGACATCGCGACCGGCAAGTCGCAGCTCGTCGCGGTTCTGCGGGTCGGGAGCACCAACACCCAGAACGACAACTGGGCCACCCTCACCGGGTTCGGCTGGTCGTTCGGCGCGACGCTGAACGGCACCGACTACGACTTCACGCTGTACCGGCCGATCAACCACGGCCCGGAACGGTGGACGGCCAAGGTCGGTACGACGAACCCGCCGTTCACGTTCGCCGTCGAGGGCAACTCGTTCGTCTGGCGTATCGACCGGAAGAACCTGCCGAGCCTGAACAAGAAGCCGAACCAGGCGTTCACCCAGTTCCACGGGAGCTCGGACGCGTTCAGCTCCTCGGCTGACCGGGCACCCGGCGACCCGAAGAAGAAGTACATCGACAAGCAGCCGAGCTGCGTCGGGGCCAAGTAACCCCGGCTCGACCTCACCGGCGGCCGCCGGGCACCGCTCCCTCGTGGGACTGGGCGCCCGGCGGTCGTCGCGCGTCCGCGGCCTCGGAGCCTCCGCGTGGCCGCCGCCGGAGACGTCCCGGCATCGGGCGTAAGTCGTCATCGTCAACCTCTAGACACGTATGTGCCGGTTTCGCTACCGTCCCCGCCTGTCCACTCGCCGGTCCCCTATCTCGCTCCCCTACTCGCGAGAGCCGACGTGTGGAACAAGGAGGGCACTTTGAAGAAGCTCCTCATGGCGAGCCTTGCCGTCGGCATGCTCGCCGTCTCGGCGCCGCTCTCGGCGCACGCGGCGTCGTTCGACTACCGCGGTGGCTGTGGCTTCGACACCCTGAACGACACCACCCCCGGTGGGCAGCTCGGTGGCCAGGACGTCTGGAACGGCGGCGTGTACCTCGTCGTCGTCCCGACCGACACCGCCGGCACCCCGACCGGTGCGGCCGCTGACGTCACGTGTGAGCTCAAGGTCAACGGCGTGAGCCAGGGCACGGTGCTCTCGGCTTCGGGCACGGGCATCATCGCGGCGGCCGGCCAGATCCAGTTCACCGCGGCGATTACCGACATCGTGTCGCTGTGCGACCACGTCACCGTCGGCGCCGAGACGATCGTCAACTGTGGCGACGCCACGACGACACAGATCATCCCGCAGCCCGTCATCGACGCGCTCATCCTGGTGCTCGACACCGCGGTTGGCGCGGCCAACACCGTGATCGACCTGCTCAACAGCACCGTGTTCTCGCAGCTCGACCCGACGATCTGCGCCGGCCTCATCGCCATCGCGCCGGTCGTCAACACCCTGCCGTCGGACATCGCCCACATCGACCCGGCCACGGGCGACACGGGCCTCGGCAAGGCGCTGCTCGTGCTCCTCACAGGCGACCCGGACGTCAACGACGGCTTCTGGGACTGCCCGCCCTACGAGGTCTAACTCGTAGCGCACGCACAACCCTCCTCGGGGGCAGTCGGCTTCGGTCGGCTGCCCCCGAGGCATGTCCGGAGTCCGATCGATGGGCATAAGTCGTCATCGTGAACCTCTGGACAGGTATGCCTACGTTCGCTTACCTTTCCGCCTGTCCATACGCCGGTTCCCCTATCTCGCTCCCCCTACGGCGAGAGCCGACGCGTGGAACAAGGAGGGCACGTGAAGAAGCTCCTTCTGGCGGTCACTGTCGGCATGCTCGCCGCGACCGCGCCGATCTCGGCTCACGCTGATGGTGCGACATACATCGGTGGCTGTGGCTTCGCGACGCTGAACGACACCACTCCCGGTGGGCAGCTCGGTGGCCAGGACGTGTGGAACGGCGC
>CBQZLL010000176.1:0-6829 GCA_967749945.1 uncultured Frankiaceae bacterium | reverse complement strand
TGGTCGGTCGCCCCGCGCAGCCGTTACACCGACGGCCCGACGTACGTCGAGGTCGAGCACCACGACGACGAGGACGTCGACGCGCTGACCGAGCACCAGACCGGCCACGCGCCCGCGCCGGAGCTGGAGCCCGACGAGGAGGACGACGAGCCCACGTGGCCGAGCTGACCCTCTCGGTCGACGTCGACGCCGCGCCCGAGAAGGTCTGGGCCGCCGCGGTCGACTGGGAACACCAGCACGAGTGGATGGTCGGTACCACGGTCCGCGGCGGGCACGGGCTCGGCGCGCCGCTCGAGGCGCGCACCGCATGGCACGGCGTCGGGTTCACCGATCCCATGACGATCACGACGTGGGACCCGCCGTGGCGCTGCGTCGTCCGCCATCACGGCCGGGTGGTCCGGGGCAGCGCGGCGTTCGAGGTGCTGCCGCTGGAGAACGGCCGCGCGCGCTTTGTCTGGACGGAGTGGCTGGTGCTGCCGTTCGGGCTGCTCGGCGAACTCGCGTTCCTCGTCGTCAAGCCGTTCGTGCTCGTGCCGTTACGGTCGAGCCTGGAGACGTTCGCGCGGTGGGTCAGTACCCGCGGAACGTCGGCCGCTCCTTCGCGAGGAACGACCTGACCGCGTTGATGTGGTCGTCTGTTCGCCCGGCCGCGGCCTGCAGCTCGAGCTCCAACGCGAGCGAGTCGCGCAGCGGCACGTCGTGGCCGTACGCGACCAGCCGCTTGATGTAGCCGTACGCCACCGTAGGTCCCTCGGCCAGCGACGTCGCGAACGCGCTCGCCTCGGCCATCAGCGAGTCGGCCGGGACGACCTTGTTGACGAGCCCGATGTCGAGCGCTTCGGCGGCGGTCACCGGCGTGGAGAGCATGAGCATCTCCATCGCCTTCGCGGTGCCGACCAGCCGCGGCAGCGACCACGACGCGCCGGTGTCTGGCACCAGCCCGATCTTCGAGAACGCCATCGCGAACGACGCCGTGTCGGCCGCGATGCGGAAGTCACACGCGAACGCGAGCGACGCGCCCGCGCCAGCCGCGGCGCCGTTCACGGCGGCGACCGTCGGCTTGGGGAGACCGGCGAGCGCGGTGGCGACCTCGTTGAAGCCCTCGACGATGTGTTCGAGGGCGGGGTCACTGGTCTCGTAGAGCGGCAGCAGCTCCTTGAGGTCCTGGCCGACGCAGAACGCGCGGCCCTCTCCGGTGAGCAGCACCGCGCGGACCTCACCGTCCTCGGCGGCCTGCTCCAGCGCGGACCGCAGACCCTCGCGGACCGCGGTGTCGGCGGCGTTCATCGCGTCGGGGCGGTTGATGACGACGTACGCGACCGCGTCGCGGACGTCGTAACGGACGGCGTCGCTCATACGTCGTTCCCGTCGTCGTCGACGACCTGCGCCGTGAACATCGTCACGAGGTCCATCCCGCCCCACGACTGGAGATTGGCGCCGGACTCGCGCCATGGGTCGGTCTTGAACGCGGCCTTCATCGACTCGACCGAGTCGAAGTACAGCTCGGCGAGGACGTAGTACGCAGGCTCGCCGACCATCATTCGCGTGACGCGGGCGAGCTCCGCGCGGACCAGGCCTGGCGTCTCGTTGACGATCGGGACGTGGGTGCCGAAGTAGTTCTTGTCGAACTGCTCCGGGTCCTCGGGCGTCCGGTAGAGGGCGACGTACTTGATCACTCGCGGGCCTCCAGGCAGGCGTCGACGAAGCGGGTCGCGGCCGGGAGCAGTCGCGACGACTCGGCGTCGAAGTATGCCGCCGCCTTCCGTCCCGGCCAGTCGATGGGCAGCAGGGCCGGCGGCAGCGCCGGGTCGGTGAACAGGAACTTCCGCCACTCGTGCACGAGCCGCGACCGCGTCACGAACGCCCCCTGGTCGGCGCCGGTCTCGCTCGCGAACGACGCCGCCTCGTCGAGGAAGCGCACGTACGACCGGGCGAGCCCGTCGAGGTCCCAGGCGCGGCTGACGAGCGTCGCGGAGTCGCCGTCGTGGGTCGCCGTGAAGCGTTCGGCCCGCGCGCCCTCGGCGGCGAGCAGCGCATCGACCTCGCCGGCGGGGCGGGGCGCGATCCACGTCGTGTCGTCGAGCGGACCGTAGCCGAGGAACGACAGGCCGTTGCGTACGCGGTCGCGCCCGGAACGACCGGCCGGCGGGGTCACGACGAGCAGGTGCCACGTGCCGTCCCACGCGGCGACGGAGGTGCGGTAGATGCGGACCGCGGCGTCGTCGAGGCGGCGGGTCGCGCGCGGCGTGAGGGCGTAGCCGGAGGCTCCGTTGACGCGGGTCGGGGTGAGCCAGCCCTGCCGGACCATCCGGGAGATCGCGGTGCGGACGGCGGGCGGCGCCACGCCGAGCGGCGCGAGCAGTCGCACGATCGCGGCGACAGGGGCGACGCCACCGCGCTCGCGCAGGTGGTCGCCGAAGACGTCGAACAGTGCGGAGCGTGCGTTCACGGTCGAACCACCTCCTCGGGACCGCAGTATGTCCTACCCGTCGCGTGCTCGGTTTCCGTCAACGCGGCGAATGCGGGAGAATCACC
This sequence comes from uncultured Frankiaceae bacterium, assembly GCA_967749945.1. Classification (GTDB taxonomy): domain Bacteria; phylum Actinomycetota; class Actinomycetes; order BP-191; family BP-191; genus BP-191. Next base: position 4,294 of record CBQZLL010000176.1, on the reverse strand, counting down.
GCCGAAGGCCGCGCGCGCACGGCGGCCACGCGCCACCGGAGCACGACGCGAGGGGAGACAGCATGGCGGCGATGAAGCCGCGGACGGGCGACGGTCCGCTGGAGGTCACCAAGGAGGGTCGCGGCATCGTGATGCGCGTCCCGCTCGAAGGTGGCGGCCGGCTGGTCGTCGAGCTCTCGGCCGACGAGGCCACCGCCCTCGGCGACGCGCTCAAGGGCGTCGTGACGGGCTGACAACTCTCGCGGAAGGCGGCGGGTCGACCGCCGCCTTCCGTATGTCCGACCGAAGGAAGGACCGGGCATGCGTGGACTGCAGGTGACGATCGCGGCGACCGGCGACCTCACGTCGACCGGCGCCGACGCCGTCGCGCTGCCCGTCGTCGGCGGCACGGTCCGCGGGGGCGACAAGGTCGCCGCGGCACTCGGCATCGACCTCGCCGGGTACCTCGAGCGCGAGGCGTTCAAGGGCGAGCCCGCTGAGGTGCTCGTGTTACCGGCGTTCGGCGGTCTCGGCGACACGCGCGCCGTGCTGCTCGTCGGGCTCGGGAAGGCCGAGGACGTGACGGCGGCGACGTTCCGCAAGGCCGGCGCGGCCGTGGTGCGCAAGGCGGGCAAGGCCGCGTCGGTGTTCTCGGCGGTCACCGCGGAGGCGACGCCCGCGGAGCTCGCGGCCTTCGCGGAGGGTGCGCTGCTCGCGTCGTACGCGTTCACCAAGGGGAAGTCCGACCCGAAGCCGCCGACGTTGACGAGCGTGGTCCTCGGCGTGAAGCGTTCGTCGACGAAGCACGCGGCCGCGCTGGCACGCGCGACACAGCGTTCTGCTGCGACCGTCCTCGTCCGCGACCTCGCGAACGCGCCGTCGCTCGACAAGACTCCGGCCTGGCTGGCGAAGCAAGCGGCCTCGGCCGGCAGGAAGGCCGGGCTCGACGTGACCGTGTTGGAGCCGAAAGAGCTTGCGGCCCAAGGCTTCGGCGGGATCTTGTCGGTCGGCGGGGGTAGCACCCGCACACCGCGGCTGATCCGGCTCGACTACACGCCAAAGGGCAAGGCGAAGGCGCGCGTGCTGCTCGTCGGCAAGGGCATCACGTTCGACACGGGTGGTCTGTCGATCAAGCCGAACGACGGCATGGCGGCCATGAAGACCGATATGGCGGGCGGCGCGGCGGTCATCGCGACCCTGCAGGCGTTGCCTGCTCTGGGACTGCCGGTGCGAGTCATGGGCCTCGTGCCCGCGGCCGAGAACATGCCGTCCGGCACCGCCGCACGCCCAGGCGACGTCATCCGGCACTACGGCGGCCGCACCGTCGAGGTCCTCAACACCGACGCCGAGGGGCGTCTCGTCCTCGCGGACGCGCTGGCGTACGGCGTCGAGCAGCTCGACCCCGACTACGTCGTCGACCTTGCCACGCTGACCGGCGCGATCGGCATCGCGCTCGGCAAGCGGATCGCGGGCCTGTTCGCCAACGACGACGGGCTCGCCGGCGCGCTGCTCGCCGCCGCCGACGAGGCGGGTGAACGGTTCTGGCGGATGCCCCTCGTCGAGGACTACCGCGCCGACCTCGACTCGCCGGTCGCCGACCTCAAGAACATCGGCGGCAGGTTCGGCGGCGGGTCGATCACGGCGGCGCTGTTCCTCCGCGAGTTCGTCGGCGGGCGGAGGTGGGCGCACCTCGACATCGCGTCGGCCGCGCGCAGCGACAGCGACGAGGACGAGATCAGCAAGGGCGCGACCGGCTTCGGCGTGCGCACGCTGCTCACCTGGCTCGAGTCGCTCTAGGTGTTCAAGGGTCCCTCCGGCGTTCTCGCGGTGCTGCTGCTGGAGATCGCGCTCGGCAGCCTCGGCGTGCTCGTCGTCGCGCCCGTGTGGGGCGTGGTGAAGCGCGGCTACTTCCTGCTCGTCGGGTGGACCGTCGTGACCTGCGCGCTGCTCTCGGCGTGGGCCGCGCCCGCCGACCAGGCCGTGCTGCTCGGCTTCGCCGGTGGGTCGATGGCCGTGCTCGGCGCGTTGCGGATCAAGCGGTTCACGGTCGCGCGCGTGCTGGCGGCGCTCACGGTCGTCGCGGGGATCGCGGCGACACTCACCATCGCGCACGAACGCGCGTCCGGCCGGGTGTCCGGCGCCGTCGCGATGCTCGCGGGCGCGGCGTTCCTCGGGGCGACGTGGGACGGCATGGTGCTCGGCCACTGGTACCTCGTCGACCGCAAGCTCTCGGTACGGCCGATGCGCTGGCACGCCTGGGCGTTCACCGCCGGCATCGCGCTCGCGGTCGTGAGCGCGGCGCTCGCCAAGGGCGGGCAGCCCACTGGCAGCGAGGCGGGGCTCAACCCGCTGCTGCTCGTCTCGGACCTCACGCTGTACCTGGCGTTCGGGCTGGTCGCGGTCAACGCGCTGCTCTCGTTCTTCGTGCACAAGCTCGTCACCGAGGGCTCGATCCGCGCCGCCACCGGGATGCTGTATCTCGCGGTGATCATGGCGTTCTCGGCGGAGTTCGCGGCCAAGGCGCGGTTCTTCACCGTCTGACCGCACGACCGTCCCAGCGCAGCACGCCGAGCGCGACGCCGGACAGCGGCAGGAGAGACCGGTCGTCCCCGGTCACGAGCAGGGCGACGATCATGACGGCGAGCACGAGCGCGAGCTGGATCGTGCGTGCCCACGACGGCTCGTGGCGAACTCGGGACACGGCGCTCCCCTCGACCGCACTCCAACCGGCTCGCGACCGGCCCCCCGCACTGTGGCAGGTGTCCGCAGGGGGATTACAGAGGGAACGGGGCGTATAAACGCCATCTGGCCTGAGAACGCCAGGTTGGAGATCAGATCCCTCGGACTGCGGTTTACTGGTGAGTAGCGGCGTCGGGCTGAGTGCGAACTGGTGAACGGCGGCGCCGCTACTCACCAGTAGCGTTCGTGGGCGCGCGGTGGATCACGGCTGGCGTACGGCCGCCAGCAAGCCGTCGCCCACGGGGAGCAGCGCGGAAACCAGGCCGGCGTCCTCGGCGACCGTCTCCAGCAGCGCGCGTACGGCGGTCGTGTCGGGGTCGTCGAGGTCCGGGTCGGCGACCTTGTCGTGCCACAGCGCGTTGTCGACCGCGACGATGCCGCCCGGCCGCAGCAGCCGCAGCCCCTCGACGAGGTACTCGGGGTACTCCGACTTGAGCGCGTCGATGAACAGCAGGTCGTACGCCCCCTCGGTGAACCGCGGTAGTACCTCGAGCGCCGGCCCGCAGATGAGCCGGACGCGCGCGCCCTCGAACCCCGCCTCGGCGAACGTCAGCCGGGCCAGCCGCTGGTGTTCCGGCTCGACGTCGATGGACGTCAGGACGCCGTCGGGACGCATCCCGCGCAGTAGCCAGGTCCCTGACACACCCGTGCCGGTGCCGATCTCGAAGACCGCCCGAGCCGAGACGGCGGCCGCCAGCAGGCGCAGCGCGGCGCCCCCGCCTGGGCCGATCGGGACGCAGCCAACCTCGTCGGCCCGCTGGCGGGCGTTCCGGAGCGGCTCGTCCTCCGCGACCCACCGCTCGGCGTACTCCCAGCTCGCCCGCGCGCTACCCATGGAGCCCGAGCCTAGCCGGGCCCGGCGAGCCTGCGCGGGCCGGGAACTCCGCGCGGCACTCACCGCGTTGGAGCGGGTGCCGGGCGCGCGCGCCAGCCCGGGGCACCCCGACCCGTCCCGGGCCGGGCGCGAGTTTTCCCGAACGACGTCGTGGAGCGCATGATGACAACGGTCGTGCTCGAGTGGGGAGGTGGCGTGGACGCGGGACGCGACGTACCCGTCGCTGCCACCGACGCCCCCTGGGTGCCGCCGTCGTGGGACGAGGTCGTCCGCACCCATTCGGCACGGGTGTTCCGCCTCGCGTACCGCCTCACCGGCAACCGGCACGACGCCGAGGACCTGACGCAGGACGTGTTCGTCCGGGTGTTCCGCAGCCTCGACGACTACACACCGGGGACGTTCGAGGGCTGGCTGCACCGGATCACGACGAACCTGTTCCTCGACAGCGTCCGCCGCAAGGCTCGCATCCGCTTCGACGCGTTGCCCGAGGACGCCGAACGCCTCCCCGGCAAAGCGCCGAGCCCGGCGACCGAGATCGACGAACGGCTCTTCGACCCCGACGTTCAGCACGCGCTCGACTCGCTGGCGCCCGAGTTCCGCGCGGCGGTCGTGCTCTGCGACATCGAGGGCCTCTCGTACGAGGAGATCGCGGCGACTCTCGGCATCAAGCTCGGGACCGTTCGCAGCCGCATCCACCGTGGTCGCGCGCAGCTCCGCACCGCGCTCGCGCCCCGCGCCCCG
>CBQZLL010000175.1:0-6883 GCA_967749945.1 uncultured Frankiaceae bacterium | reverse complement strand
CGAGGTCATCGTCGTGCTCGACGCGGACTTCGCCGGACTGTTCACCGTCAAGGAAGGCCGCGTCGCGAGTCACGACGGCACCGCCGAGCCGACGCCCGACGGCGTGCGCTTCACCTGCACGCGGCCCGACACGAAGCGGGCGACCGTCGTGACGTTCGACCCGCCACCGGCGACGTCCGGGGCGTTCGCGCGCTGGCACGTCCACATCCCCGCGCGCGGCGAGTGGCGGGTGCGCGTCGACGTCGTCGCCGAGGTCGACGGGCAGCCGGTCGACCCGACGCACGAGCCGGGCATGTCGCTCGAACGCTGGCGCAGCGCGGGTCCCACCGTCGACACCGACTGGCGGTCCCTCGGACGCGCGGTCGCCCAAGCCGTCGAGGACCTCGGTGCGCTGCGGATCGTCGACCCGGCGCACCCCGACCGGACGATCGTCGCCGCGGGGGCGCCGTGGTTCATGACGCCGTTCGGCCGCGACTCGCTGCTCACCGCGTGGATGTCGCTGATGGTCGAGCCGGAGCTCGCCCGCGGCGTGCTCGAGACGCTCGCGGACCTCCAGGGCGTGCGCGAGGACCCCGCCTCCGAGGAGCAGCCGGGGCGCATCCTGCACGAGCTGCGGTTCGGCCACACCCGGTCGCTCGCCCTCGGCGGCGGGCAGGTCTACTACGGCACCGTCGACGCGACGCCGTTGTTCGTCATGCTGCTCGGCGAGCTCCGCCGCTGGGGGCTCGACGACGAGGTGACCCGGCACCTGCTCGGCCACGCCGACCGCGCGATCGAGTGGATCGAGCGCTACGGCGACGGCGACGGTGACGGCTACGTCGAGTACGAGCGCCGCACGCCCGACGGGCTGCTCAACCAGGGCTGGAAGGACTCCTGGGACGGCGTGCCGTTCGCCGACGGCCGGCTCGCCGAGCCACCGATCGCACTGTGCGAGGTGCAGGGCTACGTCTACGCGGCGTACACCGCGCGCGCGCACTTCGCCGACGAGGCGGGCGACACCGCGACCGCCGCGCGGATGCGGGACAAGGCGGCGGCGTTGAAGGCGGCGTTCAACCGCGACTTCTGGCTGGCCGACCGCGGCTGGTACGCGCTCGCCCTCGACCGCGACAAGCGACCCGTCGACGCGCTCGCGTCGAACATGGGGCACTGCCTCTGGACCGGCATCGTCGACGAGGACAAGGCGCCGCGGGTCGCGGCGCACCTGCTGTCGCCCGAGATGTTCAGCGGCTGGGGGATCAGGACGCTGGCGACGTCGATGGCGGCGTACAACCCGGTGTCCTACCACTGCGGCTCGGTGTGGCCGCACGACAACGCGCTCGCCGTCGCGGGACTGATGCGCTACGGCTTCGTCGCCGAGGCGCACCACGTCATCTCCGGGATGCTCGACGCGGCGGCGACGTTCGGCGGGCGGCTGCCCGAGCTGTTCAGCGGGCTGTCGCGCGCCGAGGTGCCCGTGCCGGTGTCGTACCCGACGTCATGCTCGCCGCAGGCGTGGGCGTCGGCGACGCCGTTGCTGTTCCTGCGCAGCCTGCTCCGACTCGACCCGTGGATCCCGCACGGCCAGGCCTGGCTCGCGCCGGTCCTGCCGTTCGGTGTGGACCGCCTTGTCGTGGAACGGGTGCCTTTGGGTGGCCAGCGGCTCCGCGTCGCGGTGCGAGGGGCTAGGGTCGAGGTGGATCCCATGCCGACCGGCATCGAGTTCGTACGCACGCCGCGTCAACCGCTCTCGGAGGACCTCGAGGGACGTAGGCACCCTTGAGGAGCACACGATGGACAGACCGCTTCGCATCGGCATCATCGCCCCGCCCTGGCTACCCGTGCCTCCGCTCGGCTACGGCGGCACGGAGGCCGTCCTCGACACGCTCGCGCGCGGACTCGACCGCGCCGGGCACGAGGTCGTGCTCTTCACGACGGGCGACTCGACCTGCCCGGTCGAACGGCGTTCGTACTGGGACGAGGCCGTCGAGCCGATGGGCGCGATCCTGCCCGAGACGAGCCACGTGCTCGCCGCGTACGCCGCACTCGGCGACTGCGACGTGATCCACGACCACACCCTGATCGGGCCGCTGCTCACCGACCGCCACGGGCTCGTACCGATCGTCACGACGAACCACGCGCCCTTCACCCCGGAGATCCGGGGCCTCTACTCCGCGATCGCGCCCCACGTCTCGGTCGTCGCGATCTCGCACGCGCAACGCGCCGCGGCACCGGAGATCCCGGTCGCGCGGGTGATCCACCACGGCGTCGACCCCACGACGTTCCGGGTCGGCGACGGGCTTGGCGGGTACCTCCTGTTCCTCGGCCGGATGACACCCGACAAGGGCGTGCACCGCGCCGTCGAGATCGCCCGGCGCGCGGGCGTGCCCCTGAAGATCGCGGCGAAGATGCGCGAGGAAGCGGAGGTCGCGTACTTCGACTCGACCGTGCGTCCCCTCCTCGGCACCGACGTCGAGTACCTCGGCGAGATCGCGCCGGACGAGCGCGAGGAGCTGCTCGGGTCGGCGCTCGCGCTGGTCAACCCGATCGGCTGGCCGGAGCCGTTCGGCATGGTCATGGTCGAGGCGCTCGCGACCGGCACGCCGGTGCTGACGCATCCGCTCGGCGCCGCGCCGGAGATCGTCGACGACGGCGTGACCGGGTTCCTCCGCGACGACGTCGCGTCGCTCGCCAAGACGGTCGGCCGGATCGCCGAGCTGGACCGGGCGCAGTGCCGGGCGATCGTCGAGACCCGGTTCTCCGCCGACCGGATGGTCGCGGAGCACCTCGACCTGTACGCCACGCTCACCGGCGCGCGCGCGACCGCGCCGCGCGGCGTGCGCTACGAGCCCTTCCTCCAGCCCGCGTTCGCCGGGAGGAGTTGAGCCTCAGGATTGCACCCGGGTCCGTCTGCGCTGCGCCATGTCGATGACGTTCGGAGGCGTGGGCGCCGCCCTGGGCACGTCCGCGACACCGGCATGACCATCGAGCACCAATGCCGCGAACGGAGGTAACCATGCGGCATCCCTCGCCAAGGCCGACACGTCGATCGGATCCCCGTACAGCAGCTCCGCCATCTTCCGAAACGCCCGCGGCTTCTCTACGGCAATGTGAACGGGCTGGTCCTTGCGCCAGCCCCGAACACTCAGTTGTTTGAACAGGCTGATGTAGCGCGCCTCGTCGACGACGCCGAGCGTCTTCGCCGACCGGATCAGCACCTGGAGCGACACACCCCATCGCCGCTTGAGCATCGTGAACTCACTCAACGTCGGTCGAGCCGAGATCTCGTCCGCGAGGTCGTCCAGCGGGACGAGGAACTCGGACGCGAACGTGTCGGCCTGTTGCTCAACGCCCGTCGCGGCAGACGCCGGCACGCCCCGGTGGAGTACAAAGTGTCCCAGCTCGTGAGCGAGGCTGAACCTCCGCCGATCGCCCGGCGCGCCGGCCAGCACGGCGATCACCGGATGGACGTTGTCACCTGTGCCGGCCCAGGTCGAGAAGGCATCGTGCTTGTCGTACGTCAATGGCAGCGCGAGGACAAGGACCCCTGCCCGCTCCAGAGCGTGGGTGATATGGGGGACCGGCCCGCTCGGTGACAGCCCCAACGCCTCTCGCGTGTGCCTCGCCGCCGCGCGCGGTTCGACCCCTCCGTGATCGGGCACGGTGCAGGCGGGCACGTCGAGACGCGCCCGCATCGCGTCCGCGTGTTCCCACAGAGTCTGCGCGCACCGGACCGCCTGCTGCCGGTCGCCGGCGCGGAGCGACGCGCGCGCCCTGAACAACAACGAACCTTCCGGCAACGCCGGAGACGGCTGACGTTCGAACCATTCGACGGGAAGTCCGGTGTGAACCGAGACTGCCGAGACGACGAGCACGGAGGGCGCGACGTAGCCCTTCTCGATCCGCGAGAGTTGCGACTGGGCAAGCCCTACTTCCGCCGCGAACTGGGTCTGATTCTCGTTCAGCGACTCTCGTGCCTGACGGATGCGTTCGCCGTAGATCACGGCCCCGTGTCACCCGTTTCGGAGTCCGAGGTCGCAGCCGCGTCGCGCTCCCGCAGCGCGATGGCCAGGTCGTCAGGTGCACCGATCGCCTCAATGAGAGGCACCATCCAGCGCGTGATCGTCGTGTAGGCCGTTCCCCCCGACGGGAAGGCGATGTCGAGGCCGGTGTACCGGAGGGCGTCGTCGACGTGCCACAGAGCCAGCAGATGGCGCTCGACCGCGCCATCCAGTGTCTGGGCGTACCACATCTGCATCTTCGTCGAGCTGCCCGGCGGCGGGACCTCACCAGGCTCGGACTTGCGGAACCGGAGGACGACGTCGTCGAGGCGCACGATCACGCTGCTCATGATCGTGTCTCCGTCGACCGTGATAGGAGTCCCGGGAGGGAGTTGCGCCTGAAGCCGCCGCTTGAACGCCCAGCGCACGTGATGCGCGAACAACCAGGGCTCGAAGGTGGATCGGACACCGTCCTCGAGCGGGAACTGGTCGCGCGCGTCATCGACGGCATGGCGCAAGCAGTCGTGAAGAACCATAGAGTAGGGCGCGAGCCCCACGATGATCGCTTCCGGCGTCTCGTCAGCATTGGTCATGCGCATAATATTCGCGGCTAGTTCATCCTTGACCTGCCAGCGACACACCGGCAGTTCGGCGCTCGGCTAGCGTGGGTCCCCGGCACGAATGCACTCTAGGACTCGGGGAAGGTGTGTGGCATGCCAACCGCTTCCCCCGCTCTCGCCGAAGAGCTCGACCGGCTGGTCGCGGGTACGCACCACGACCCGCACTCGCTGCTCGGCGCGCACCCGGGCCGGAGCAAGACGACGATCCGCGTCATCCGGCCCGAGGCGACCGCCGTGGTCGTCCTCGTCGACGGCGAACGCACCAAGCTCCGCAAGGTCCACGACGGCGGCGTGTTCGCCGGGACCGTCGCGGGCACCGGGGTCGACTACCGCGTCGAGGTGACGTACGGCACCGACACGTACGTCACCGACGACCCGTACCGCTACCTGCCGAGCCTCGGCGAGCTCGACCTGCACCTCATCGCCGAGGGCCGGCACGAGGACCTGTGGAGCCTGCTCGGCGCGCACGTCAGGACGTACGGCGCGACGACCGGCACGACGTTCGCCGTCTGGGCGCCGAACGCGCGCGGCGTTCGCGTCGTCGGCGACTTCAACTACTGGGACGGCCGCGCGCACCCGATGCGGTCGCTGGGGTCGTCAGGCATCTGGGAGCTGTTCGTCCCCGATGTCGGCGACGGGACGAAGTACAAGTACGACGTCCTCGGCGCGGACGGCGTGTGGCGGCAGAAGCTCGACCCGCTGGCATTCCGCACCGAGGTCCCGCCGGGCACCGCCGGCGTCGTCTACACCAGCAGCTACGAGTGGAAGGACGACGACTGGCTGGAGCAACGCACGGCCCGGCACGCGCACGCCGAGCCGATGTCGGTGTACGAGGTCCACCTCGGCTCCTGGCGGCAGGGCCTGTCGTACCCCGAGCTCGCCGACCAGCTCACCGACTACGTCGTCGAGACCGGCTTCACGCACGTCGAGCTCCTGCCCGTCGCGGAGCACCCGTTCGGCGGGTCGTGGGGGTACCAGGTGTCGGCGTACTACGCGCCGACCGCGCGGTTCGGCACGCCGGACGAGTTCCGGTACCTCGTCGACCGGCTGCACCAGGCGGGCGTCGGCGTCATCGTCGACTGGGTGCCCGCGCACTTCCCCAAGGACGCGTTCGCGCTCGCGCGGTTCGACGGTACGCCGCTGTACGAGCACGCCGACCCGCGCCGCGGCGAGCATCCCGACTGGGGCACGCTCGTCTTCGACTTCGGCCGCAACGAGGTCCGCAACTTCCTCGTCGCGAACGCCCTGTACTGGGTCGAGGAGTTCCACGTCGACGGGCTGCGCGTCGATGCCGTCGCGTCGATGCTCTATCTCGACTACTCGCGCCAGCACGGCGAGTGGGCCCCGAACCAGTTCGGCGGCCGGGAGAACCTCGACGCCGTCGCGTTCCTCCGCGAGACGAACGCCGTCCTGTACCGCCGCAACCCTGGCGTCGTGACGATCGCCGAGGAGTCGACCGCCTGGCCCGCGGTCTCGCGGCCGGTACACCTCGGCGGGCTCGGCTTCGGCTTCAAGTGGAACATGGGATGGATGCACGACTCGCTGTCGTACGCGCAGCGCCCGCCGATCTACCGGCAGTACCACCACCACCAGATGACGTTCTCGATGATGTACGCGTACTCCGAGAACTTCGTCCTGCCGATCAGCCACGACGAGGTCGTGCACGGCAAGGGCTCGCTGCTGCGGAAGATGCCGGGCGACCAGTGGCAGCAGCTCGCGACGATGCGCACGCTGCTCGCGTACATGTGGGCACACCCGGGGAAGCAGCTGCTGTTCATGGGCTGCGAGCTCGCGCAGCCGTCCGAGTGGTCCGAGACCGACTCGCTGTCGTGGGATCTGCTGCAGTGGCCGGACCACAGCGGCATGCAGGCGCTCGTCCGCGACCTCAACCGCGTCTACCGCCACGCGCCCGCGTTGTGGTCTCAGGACACGATGCCCGAGGGCTTCCAGTGGATCGACGCGAACGACGCGGCCAACAACGTGTTCTCGTTCCTGCGGTGGGGCGCCGACGGGTCGGTGCTGGCCTGCGTCGCGAGCTTCAGCGGCACGCCGCACGCCGGGTACCGGATCGGCCTGCCGCGGCCCGGGCGCTGGCGCGAGGTCGTCAACAGCGACGCCGCCCTCTACGCCGGGTCGGGCGCCGGCAACTTCGGCGGCGTCGACGCGACCGAGCAGCCCTGGCACGGCCAGCCCGCGTCTGCGGACCTCTACCTGCCGGCACTGTCGACCCTCGGGTTCGTGCCGGAGTAGGCCTCGGGTCAGCGCAGCCGGGCGACCAGTGCCGAC
>CBQZLL010000174.1:0-6889 GCA_967749945.1 uncultured Frankiaceae bacterium | reverse complement strand
TTCGTCGTCGAGGCGCTGTCGGTCATCGTGCAGGTGGCGGCGTTCCGGCTGTTCCACCGCCGGGTGTTCAACATGGCGCCGATCCACCACCACTTCGAGCTGTCGGGGTGGCCGGAGTTCACGGTGATCGTGCGGTTCTGGATCGTCGCGGGTCTGGCCGTCGCGTTCGGGCTCGGGCTCTTCTACGCCGAGTTCCTCTCCCACGGGACGCTCCGGTGAGGTGGGGAGGGCTGCCCGTCACGGTCTGCGGTCTCGGCATCAGCGGCACGGCGGCGGCCGAGGTGCTGCTGCGCCTCGGCGCACGGGTGACCGTCGTCGACACCAAGGCGGCGTACGACGCGCGAGCCGTGGCACTCGAGGTGCTCGGCGCGCACCTCGTCTTGGACGACCACGACCCGGAACTGGCCGCCGACCTCGTCGTCACGTCGCCGGGCTGGCGGCCCGACCAGCCGTACCTCGCCCGGATGGGCGCGGCCGGCGTGCCGGTGTGGGGAGAGGTCCAGCTCGCGTGGAGGTTGAGACCCGCGGGGCAACGATGGTTCGCCGTCACGGGGACCAACGGGAAGACGACGACGACCGAGATGCTCGGCGCGATGCTCGCACGCGGCCCGTGGCACAGCGCGACCGGGGGCAACATCGGCACGCCGCTGGTCCAGGTCGTCACCGCGCCAGAGCCGCCCGAGGTGCTCGCGGTCGAGCTGTCGAGCTTCCAGCTGCACTGGACGTCGAGCCTCGCCGTGACCGCGGGAGTCATCCTCAACCTGACCCCTGACCATCTCGACTGGCACGGCTCGATGGCCGCGTACGCCGCCGCCAAACGCAAGGTCTGGGGCGACGGCACGACGGCCGTCTACAACGCCGACGACCCGGCCGTCGTCGCGCTCGCGCAGGGCCTCCCGGACACCGTGCCGTTCTCGCTGGCGGACCCGTACGACGGGCCGCTCACCGTGACCGGACGCCACAACCTCGCCAACGCGACCGCCGCCGCGACGCTCGCCCGGCTCGCCGGAGTGAGCGAGGACGGGATCGCCGACGGGCTGCGCGACTTCCGCACCGGCGGCCACCGGCTCGTCACCGTCGCGACCGTCGACGGCGTCGCGTACGTCGACGACTCCAAGGCGACCAACCCGGACGCCGCGCGGCGTGCCATCGAGTCGTACGACTCGGTCGTCTGGATCGCGGGCGGGCTGAACAAGGGCCTCCTGTTCGACGACGTCGTGACGGCGACCCGCGACCGGCTCCGTGCGGCGGTGCTCATCGGGACCTGCGCGGACGAGGTGCGCGACGCGCTGGCGCGCAACGCGCCGGACATCCCCGTCGAGTACGCGGGTGACCTCCACACTGCGGTGGAGACCGCACGCCGGCTCGCGCGGCGGGGGGACACCGTGCTGCTCGCGCCGGCCGCGGCCTCGATGGACCAGTTCACCGACTACGCCGAACGCGGCGACCGTTTCGCGGCCGAGGTCCACGCACTGGAGGAGCAGGGATGACGGCGGTGCGCGCGGAGGGGCGGGCGACGCCGCGCCCCGCCACCCGCATGCGCGCGCGCCGGGTGCCGATGCTCGCGCGGCCGCTCACGTCGTACTACCTCGTCCTCGGCAGTGCGCTGCTGCTCGCCGGGCTCGGTCTCGTCATGGTGCTGTCGGCGTCGAGCGTCGCGTCGTACCGCGCGTCGGGGTCGTCGTTCGCGGTGTTCCAGAAGCAGGCGCTGTGGGTCGTCCTCGGCCTGCCCGCGATGTGGCTCGCGGTGCGCGTCCCGGTCAGGGCCATCCGGGTGCTGGCGTGGCCGTTGCTGCTGCTGTCGATCGTCGGGCTGCTGCTCGTCCTCGTGCCCGGCATCGGCGCGCCGCCGGTCAGCGGCGCGACTCGGTGGATCAGGCTCGGGCCGCTCACCGCGCAACCATCGGAGCTGGCGAAGCTGTCGTTGATCCTCTGGGCCGCCGACGTGTACGCGCGCAAGGAGTCGCTGCTCGACGACTGGCGGCACGTCATCGTCCCGCTCGTCCCGGTCACCGGCCTGCTCGGCGCGCTCATCATGGTCGAGCCCGACATGGGTACGACGCTCGTCATCCTGGCGACGGCGTTCGCGCTGGTCTGGGTGGTCGGCGCGCCGGGCCGGATCGTCGCGATGCTCGGCGGGGCCGGCGCGGCGCTCGTGACGTTGCTCGCCGTCGTCGAGCCGTACCGGTTCGCCCGACTGGCCGGGTTCGTCGACCCGTGCGCGGCGAGCCAGAAGCTCGGCAACGGCTACCAGGGCTGTCAGGGCCTGTACGCCGTCGGCTCCGGCGGGTGGTTCGGCGTCGGGCTCGGACAGAGCCGGCAGAAGTGGTCGGGCTACCTGCCGAACGCGCACACCGACTTCATCTTCGCCATCGTCGGCGAGGAGCTGGGGCTCGCGGGGACGCTGTTCATCCTCGTGCTGTTCGCGATCCTCGCGTACTCGGGGATCCGGGTGGCGCAACGCAGTCGCGACCCGTTCGTCCGGCTCGCCGCGACGGGCATCACGGCCGCGATCGTCGTCCAGGCGACCGTGAACATGGCGACGGTGACGGGGCTGCTGCCCATCACCGGCATCCCGTTGCCGCTCATCTCGTTCGGCGGCTCGTCGCTGGCGGTCTCGCTGTTCGCCATCGGGATCCTCGCGGCGTTCGCGCGCAACGAGCCAGGGGCGCGCGCAGCGCTGGCCGCGCGGGGCCCGACCGTGGCGGTGCGCGCGCGGAGGTCGGTGGCCGCGTTCTACGGCTTCGGTCCGGCGCCGAGAAGGCGACGCCGGAAGCGATGAACGTCGTCCTCGCCGCCGGCGGTACCGCCGGCCACATCGAGCCGGCGCTCGCCCTCGCCGACGCGCTCACCCGGCGCGGCGCGGCCGTCACCGCCCTCGGCACCGCGCGCGGGCTCGAGACGACGCTGGTGCCCGCGCGCGGGTACGCGCTCGACCTGATCCCGCCGGTGCCGTTGCCGCGGCACGCGACGGTGGAGCTGCTGCGCGTGCCGTTCAGGCTGCGGCACGCGGTGCGCGAGACGCGAGCGGTGCTCGCGACGCGCGAGGCCGACGTCGTCGTCGGGTTCGGTGGCTACGTCGCATTGCCGGCGTACCTCGCCGCCCGCAAGCGGCTGCCCGTCGTCGTACACGAGGCGAACGCGCGCGCCGGTCTCGCCAACAAGGTCGGCGCTCGGTGGGCGACTCGGGTTGCGGTGACGTACGCCGAGTGCGGTCTTGCCCGCGGCGAGGTCGTCGGATTGCCGCTGCGCGCGGCGATCGCGACGCTCGGTCCACGCGAGGCGCGCCGGGCGGAGGGACGCGCGGCGTTCGGCCTCGACCCCGACCGCCCGACGTTGCTCGTCACGGGTGGCTCGCAGGGCGCGCGGCGGATCAACGACGCGGTCACCGCCGCCGCGCCGACGCTCGCGCAGGGCGGCGTCCAGGTGTTGCACGCGACCGGTGCAAAGAACGCCGATGACGTGCGGAGAGCGCTGGCGGCCAACGGACTCAGTGGTACGGAGCCGCCGTACGTCGCGGTGCCGTACGTCGACCGGATGGACCTCGCGTACGCCGCCGCCGACCTGGTGCTGTGCCGCGCGGGCGCGATGACGGTCGCTGAGCTGACGGCAGCAGGGCTGCCCGCGGTGTACGTGCCGCTGCCCATCGGCAACGGCGAGCAGCGGCTCAACGCGGTCGGTGCGGTCGACGCGGGTGGCGGGCTGCTCGTCGCCGACGCGGACCTCACCGCGGCCTGGGTCAACGCGCAGCTGCTGCCGTTGCTGCGCGACGCCGACCGGCTCGCGACGATGGCGAAGGCCGCCGCGTCGCAAGGGCGTCCCGACGCCGCCGAGCGGCTCGCCGACATCGTCGTCGAGGCAGCGGGATGAACTCACCCCACAACGCCGCTCGCTGCGCTCGCGCCGCCGCGGGGGCCCCGAGATGAGCACACCCTACGAACGTGTGCATCTCGTCGGCGTCGGCGGCGCCGGGATGAGCGGCATCGCACGGATCCTGCTCGCGCGCGGCGCGCGCGTCTCCGGCAGTGACGCGAAGGACTCGCTCGCGTTGCGCGCGCTGGCCGCGCTCGGCGCGACCGTGTGGGTCGGCCACGACGAGGCGCACGTACCCGCCGACGCGCAGGCCGTCGTCGTGTCGTCGGCCATCCGCCCCGACAACGCCGAAGTGCTTGCGGCGCAACGGCTCGGAATTCCCGTCGAGCCACGCGCCGCGGCCCTCGCCGCGTTGATGACCGGGTACCGCGGCATCGCCGTCGCGGGCACGCACGGCAAGACGACCACGACGTCGATGCTCACCGTCGCGTTGCAGGCGTGTGGCGTGGACCCGTCGTTCGCGATCGGCGGCGACCTGAACGAGGCCGGGTCCGGCGCGCACCACGGCACCGGCGACGTGTTCGTCGCCGAGGCCGACGAGAGCGACGGGTCGTTCCTCCGCTACTCGCCCTGGGCCGCGATCCTCACGAACGTCGAGGCCGACCACCTCGACCACTACGGCGACGCGATCGCCTACGAGACGGCGTTCGCGGAGTTCGCCGCGCGGGTCGACCCCGACGGCCTGCTCGTCGCGTGCGCGGACGACGTGGGCGCGATGCGTGCGGCCGCGTCGTCCGCGGCGAAGATCGTGACGTACGGCCGGTCCGCCGACGCCGATCTTCGCGTCGACTCGGTGATGCTGTCGGGCGCGAGGTCGTCGTTCGAGGTCGTCGACCGGGGTCGACGGCTCGGCGTGTTCTGGCTCTCGGTCCCCGGTCGGCACAACGTCCTCGACGCCGCCGCCGCTCTCACCGCCGGTCTCGGCCTCGGGCTGCCGGTCTCGTCGTTGCGCGAGGGACTGCAGTCGTTCCGCGGGGCGCGACGGCGGTTCGAGCCGCGCGGCGAGGCGCGCGGCGTGCGGGTGTTCGACGACTACGCGCATCACCCGACCGAGCTCGTCGCGACGCTCGACGCGGCGCGCGTCGTCGCCGGTTCCGGCAACCTCGTCGTCGCGTTCCAGCCGCACCTCTACAGCAGGACGCAGGCGTTCGCGCGCGAGTTCGGGGCGGCGCTCGGGCTGGCCGACGAGGTCGTCGTCATGGAGGTCTACGCGGCGCGCGAGGACCCGGTGGCGGGCGTCTCGGGGCGGCTCGTCGCGGCGGCCGTACCGCTGCCGCCGGAGCACGTGACGTTCGAGCCGTCGTGGGGCGCGGTCGCCGCGCGGCTCGCGGCGCTCGCCGAGCCGGGGGACGTCGTCTTGACACTCGGCGCCGGCGATGTGACGCAGCTCGCACCCGAGGTCCTGGCCGCGTTGGAAGAACGCGACCGGTGATCGAGTACGTCGAGCACCAGCCGCTCGCGCAATGGACGACGCTCGGAGTCGGCGGTCCGGCGCGCTGGTACGTCGAGCCGCACGACCCCGCCGAGCTCGCGGTCGTCCTCGCCGACCTCGGCGACCGGCCGTTACTCGTCCTCGGGCGCGGCTCCAACCTGCTCGTCGCCGACAGCGGGTGGCCGGGGCTCGCGCTACGGCTCGGTGCCGGGTTCAAGTGGCAACGCCGTGAGGGCTCCGAGGTCGTGGCCGGCGGTGGGACGTCGATGCCCGCGCTGGCCGCGTGGCTCGCGACCGAGGGGCTGTCCGGGCTCGAGTTCGCGGCGGGGATCCCGGCGACCGTCGGCGGCTCGGTCCGGATGAACGCCGGCGCTCACGGCGGCGAGATCGCGGACCGGCTGGTGTCCGCCACGATCGCGTCGCCCGACGACCCGAAGGGCACGACGTACGAGCCTTCCACGCTGTCGTTCGGGTACCGGCACAGCGCGTTGCCGCCCAGGTCCGTCGTGGTCGCGGCGCGGTGGTCGTTAGCACCCGACGACCCCGCCACGATCCGGACCCGGCTCGACGAGCTGCGCGCGTGGCGGCGCGCGACGCAGCCGTTGCGGCAACGCAACTGCGGCTCCGTCTTCACCAACCCGCCCGGTGACTCGGCCGGCCGGCTCGTCGACGCCGCGGGACTCAAAGGCCACCGGGTCGGCGGCGCGCGGGTCAGCGAGAAGCACGCGAACTTCGTGGTGGTCGACCCTGCCACGACAACCGCCGCGGACGTCGTGACGTTGATCGAGCAGATCCGCGACGCCGTCGTCGCGGCCGGCGGTCCGCTACTCGTGCCCGAGGTGCGGATGGTCGGGTTCTCATGACCACCGCGCTCGACGCGAAGCGCCGCCGGCAACGCCGCCGCCGGACCGTGCGCCGCAGCGCGATGCTCGCCGCCGTATTAGCACCCCCTGTGCTGCTCGCGGCGGCGGCCTACTCGCCGTTCCTCGATGTCGACGCCGTCCGCGTCGTCGGCACGCACCGGCTCACCGTCGCGACCGTCGTCAATGCCGCCCAGGTCGAGGAGGGCGAGGCGCTCGTCTCGGTCGACATCGGCGCGGTACGTCGTCGCGTTGTCGCGGTGCGCGGCGTCAAGAGCGCGACGGTGACGCGGTCGTGGCCGTCGGCGCTGACCGTCCACGTCGTCGAACGCGTGCCCGTCGTCGCGGTGCCACGCGGCACCGCCGTCGACCTCTACGACATCGAGGCGGTGCTCGTCGACACCGTTGCGAGCCCTCCCGCGACGACACCGCGGCTCGCTGTCGCGTCCGGCTCGCCGACCCGCGAAGCCATCGACGCGGCGGTCGCGTTGCTGCGCGCGCTGCCGGGTTCGTTGCGCGGTCGGGTCGGTGACCTGCGCGCCGACGGAACGTCGTTGTCGTTCGGTCTCACCGACGGCGCCGAGGTGCTGTGGGGGAGTGCGGACCGCACGCCCGAGAAGGTGCGGGCGCTCGCGCTGCTGGTGTCCCAGCACGCGAAGCGGTACGACGTGCGGGTGCCGGACCGCCCGGCAGTCGTGCCGCGCTAGGGCGTGTCTCCCAATCC
>CBQZLL010000173.1:0-6904 GCA_967749945.1 uncultured Frankiaceae bacterium | reverse complement strand
GGCGGCCGGCGCCCGCGCCGCCGTCAGCTCGGCGAGGTCCGCGCGGAACCAGTGCCCCTGCGCGCGGGACAGGACGAGCCGCCCGACGGCGACTCGCGGGAGGAACGGCGCCGACTGCACCTGGCCCCACGACCAGCGCAGCACGGCGGCCGTTCCGTCGTGCTGCACCGCACCGAGGAAGCGGTAGACCGGCAGCGCGCTGCCCTGCCAGTCGTGCGCGGCGGTGAGCCGCGGCAGCACCTCGCGCCCGCGGCCGGTAGACCGCAGCGTCACCCGGCCGCCGGTCACCGAGACCCTGAGGTCGGCCAACGGCAGCGACGTCGCGTCGCCGACGCCGCCGAGGACGGGGATCGCGTAGCGGCGGAGCGCGGGACGTACGGCGACGTTGCCGGACCGCCCGTCCGGCCGGTGCGCGATCTCCGCGAACACCGCGTCGGGACGCAGCGACTCCTCGGCCGCGACGTGCTCGCGGACGAGCGCGTCGACCCGGTCGTCGAGGTCGGCGAACCGGCTCAGCAACGCCGCGCCGCCCGGCCCGGTGACCTCGCGGACGAGGAGCCGGAAGTCGCCCGCCGCGACCGCCTCGGCCGACGGCGCCGCGACCGCGCCGACGACCGCGAGGGTGTCGGGCAACGGACGGCGCTCGGGATTGCGCAGCGGCCCGAGGTCCGCGCCGTCCAGCTCGATCTCCTGCGCGCCGGTCCGCAGCGCGCGGGACAGCAGGTCGACCAGGTGGTGGTCGATCGGCGTCCACGCCGGGCCGTCCGTCGACGGCCACGGGTGCAGCCCGGCGAGCAGCGGCGCGCCCGCGACGGCGAGTGCCGTCGGCGCGCCGAAGCCGATGCCGGTCTCGTCGTCGAGCGCGTCGAGGAGCGGCACCTCGGCGGCGCCGTAGCGGTCCGCGAACGTCGCGCGGAACCTCGCGAGGTCCTCGTCGGCCGCGGTCACGCGGGCCAGCGGGTGGAGGACCTCGACCGCGCGATACGCCTCGGCGAGCACCGCGTCGCCGAGCACCAGCGCCGTCGCCCGGCGGCTCGTGTCGACGTGTACCACGCGGTCCGCCGCGTCGATCCCGTCGACGTCGAGGCCCGTCACCGGATCGCCGATGACGGCCGGGCCGACGGGGACAAGGACCTGCGCGTCGACCAGGTCGGCGACGTACGCCGTCGCCTCTTCGGCGGTGACGTCGTCGGCGACGAGCGCCGCGGCGAGGTCCGCGGCGCGGGCTCCGCCGTCCGCGCGGGCCAGCGTTGCCGTGAGCGCCTCGTCCGTCTCGACGGCGACGGTGTGGAAGCGCCCGGCGCCGGCGCGCTCGACGAACAGCAGCCGGTCGCCCACGACGTGCGCGGTCGAGTTCGGCGCGAGCGGGAGGTCCGCCCGCGCCGCGATCCGGGCGAGGACGCCGACGTCGAGGCGGCTACGCCGGCGCAGTGCGTCGCGTCCGGCGAGTGCGTACGCCGGGTCGCCGGTGACGTCGCCGCCGGTCGTGCCCGCGAAGAAGCCGAACGGCGTCGCCCGCCCCGCCATCCGCGCGACGTACGAGACGAGCGCCCGTACCGGTAGCTCGCCGCGGTCGAGCGCGGCGTCGAGGCTCGGCGATGCGTACGCGAGCGACGCCCGGACCACCGGGTCGGCGACGAGCGCGCGCAGCGTCGCGCGCAGGTCGTCGCCGGAGCCGGTGAGCCGGGCGAGCGTCGAGAAGGGGAGCAGCGGCGTCCGGAACGCGACGCCGCCCGAGTGCGTGTACGCCGCGGTCAGCAGCCGGCCGTGACGCAGGGGTCCATCGCGCGGCTGAGCTCCGTGGTGATGCAGATGTTCCACGTCGGGACGCAGTAGCCCGTCGGGCACTGCGGCGTCAGCGCCTGGGCGCCGGCGGCCACGTGGTGCAGTTCGGTCGGGCTCAGCTCGACCAGGGTCTCCTTCTTGAGTACGAGTCGGCGTGCGGGCTTCATGAGGGGTCCTCCGGGGGTTGTCCGATTTCGCCGGATGATCCCAGTGCATCCCGCTTTCGGCAACGCCCGCCGCCGGGCCCAGTGCGGCGGGTGGGATTCGAACCCACAAGCCCTTGCGGGCAGCGGGGTTTGAGCCCGCCGCGTATGCCGTTCCGCCACCGCCGCCTCGCGACCAGCCTAGGGCCTGTCTCCCGGAGCCGTCGCCTGCTGCGCGGGGCCCGGATCGCGCCGCGCTGCGTTGTCGTCGTCGCCGGTAGCGCTGCTACCGGCCTCCTCCTCCGCCTTGCGGGCCGCGCCCCGGACTCCCGCTCGCGTCGGCGCCGATCCGGGAGACAGGCCCCAACGGGGACGGCCGCGGCGCCGTCGGTAGGGTGGTCCGCGTGCCGAGCCCCGACCCGACCGCACGCCGCGTCCTGATCGCCGAGGACGAAGCCCTCATCCGCCTCGACCTGCGCGAGATGCTCGAGGAGGAGGGCTACGACGTGTGCGGCGAGGCCGGCGACGGCCAGACCGCGGTGACGATGGCCGAGGAGCTCCGGCCCGAGCTCGTCATCCTCGACGTGAAGATGCCGGTCCTCGACGGCATCGCGGCGGCCGAACGCATCGCGCGCCAGCGCATCGCGCCGGTCATCATCCTCACCGCGTTCTCGCAGCGGGACCTCGTGGAGAAGGCTCGCGAGGCGGGCGCGATGGCGTACCTCGTGAAGCCGTTCCAGAAGAAGGACCTGCTACCGACGATCGAGATGGCGCTGTCGCGCTATGCCGAGCTCGTCGGACTCGAGGCCGAGGTCGACGACCTGACCGGCCGGCTCGAGGCCCGCAAGCTCGTCGAGCGGGCGAAGAGCGTGCTCATGACCGAGCACGGGATGACCGAGCCGGAGGCGTTCCGCTGGATCCAGCGCGGCTCGATGGACCGCCGGATGACGATGCGCGCCGTGGCCGAGCTCGTCCTCGCGGGCACCGCACGTCCCGTCGCTACTGGTGAGTAGCGGCTCCACGGCGAGCACGAACCGGTGAACGGCGGCGCCGCTACTCACCAGTAGCCGCCGGCCCGCGTGCGCAGACCACCCCAAAACGGACACGAAGCGTTGGTCACGACATGGTTTCGGCCACGCGGCGCCTGCTGCACAACCACGTGCCTGGAGAGATAGGTTTTCCCCGCCTGCCCTCACCGGGCACGGTGCGCAGGGCCCGCGGCCCGGCGGACGCGAGTCATGGAGGAGGGAGTCCGCGTGCGACAGCGCCGGCTCAGCAAGCTCGTAGCAACGACCGTCATCGGCGTCCTCGTTCTTGCCGCATGCGGCACGAAGAACGAAGGCTCCAGCGGCGGCGCCGACAAGATCGCCAAGATCGGCGTCATCGCCCCCCTTACGGGTGACCTCTCGTCGCTCGGCCTCGGCATCAAGAACGGTGTCGACCTGGCCATCAAGCAGGCGAACGCCGCCAAGAAGATCAGCGGCTGGACGCTGCAGCTCGCCGCAGAAGACGACACCGCGACCGCGAACGTCGGCGCGACCGTCGCGGCGAAGCTCAAGAGCGACGCCGCCGTCGTCGGCGTCGTCGGCACGCTGAACTCCAGCGTCGCGCAGCAGGTCGCGCCCGTCCTCGCGAGCGGTCACATCGTCGAGGTCTCGCCGGCCAACACCGGCGTCGCGCTCACCGGCCGCGACAACCTCGCGGCGCAGAAGCGGGTCTACCCGAACTATTACCGCGTCTCGACCACCGACGACATCCAGGGCCCGTTCGCCGCGCAGTACCTCTACGGCACCGGCGTCAAGAAGCTCGCGATCGTCCACGACAAGAAGACGTACGGCCAGGGTCTGGCCGAGGCCGTCAAGGCCGAGTTCGTCAAGGACGGCGGCACGGTGACCCGGACCGAGACGATCAACCCGGGCGACAAGCTCTTCTCGGGCGTCATCACGAAGATCCTCGCGGACAAGCCGGACGCCGTGTACTACGGCGGCGAGTTCCCCGAGGCGGCGCCCCTGTCGAAGCAGCTGCACGAGGCCGGGTTCAAGGGCCCGCTCATGGGCGGCGACGGCATCTACGACCAGAAGTTCATCGACAACGGCGGCAACGAGGGTGACCTCGCGACCTCGGTCGGCGCGCCGACCGACACGCTGGCGTCGGCGCAGGCGTTCGTCACGGCGTACAAGGCGGCCGGGTACACCGACCCGTTCAGCGCGTACGGCGCGTACGCGTTCGACGCCGCGAACGTCATCATCGAGGCCTTGACCAAGACGCTCGCCGGCAAGGACAAGATCGACGACGCGGTCCGCCAGGCGACGATCGACGAGGTCGGCAAGGTGTCGATCTCGGGTGCGACCGGGCAGGTCGCGTTCGACGCCTTCGGTGACACCACGACCAAGGTCCTCACCGTCTACGCGGTGCAGAGCAAGAAGTGGGTCGCGAAGAAGACGGACACGTTCAAGTAGACACGTAGGTCGTACGCGGCCGAAGGGCAGGGCGTTCCCACGTCCTGCCCTTCGGCCCATCCGGGCCCGGAGGCTTCGTGACGCAGTTCGCGCAGCAGCTCGTCAACGGCGTCGTCATCGGCGCGCTGTACGCGCTCATCGCCCTCGGCTACACGATGGTGTACGGCATCATCCAGCTCATCAACTTCGCCCATGGCGAGGTCTTCATGGTGGGCGCGTTCGGTGGGCTGGCGGCGTGGCGCTACATCCTGCCGCAGGACCTCCCCGCGGTGGTTGGGCTGGTGCTCGTGCTGCTCGCCGCGATCCTGACCAGCGTCGCCGTCGCGTTGATCATGGAGCGGTTCGCGTACCGGCCGTTACGGAACGCGCCGCGACTAGCACCGCTCATCACGGCGATCGGCGTCTCGCTGTTCCTCCAGGAGCTGGTCCGGCTCTACTACTTCGACAAGAACCTGCACGACTTCAAAGGTGCCAAGACCGACCTGGTCTTCCCGCAGTTCATCCGCGGCCAGAACATCGAGCTCGGCGGCGTGCAGATCGCGCGCGTCGCGATCTTCAGCGTCGTCACGGCGATCGTGCTGATGCTCGCGCTGTCGGCGTTCGTCCGGCGGAGCCGTACCGGCAAGGCGATGCAGGCGACCGCGCAGGACCGCGACACCGCGCAGCTCATGGGCATCGACACCGACAAGATCATCGTCGTCGCGTTCGTCCTCGGTGCCGCGCTGGCCGGCGTCGCGGGTGTCATGCAGGGCCTGCAGGTCGGGACCGTCGGCTTCAAGATGGGCTTCCTCGCCGGCATCAAGGCGTTCACCGCGGCCGTCCTCGGCGGCATCGGCAACATCGCCGGCGCGGTGCTCGGCGGTTTCCTCCTCGGCATCGTCGAGGTCATGGCGACGCAGTACGTCCCCGGCCGCTTCGGTGGCGGCGCGTGGGCGAACGTCTGGGCGTTCGTCGTCCTCGTCGTCATCCTCGTGTTCCGCCCGGCCGGCCTGCTCGGCGAGCGGGTGGTGAGCCGCGCATGATCGCCGACCTCGTTCGCCGCGCCTGGGCGACCGCGCGCGACCGCGCGGGCCGGCTCGGGGCCGCCCGCCTGCCGGTCACGGTCGCCGGCGCGATCCTCGTCGTCGTCGGGTGCTGGTCGCCGTGGGCGGCGTTCGCCGGGTTCCCCGGCAAGATGACGCTGTCGTACCCGGGCGGGGCGCGCGCGTACTGCCTCGCGCTGGCCGCGTGCGTCGTGCTCGCGTTCGAGCCGGTCCAGGGACGGCGCCGCGCGGGCACCGCGGCCGCCGTCGGGTGCTTCGGCATCGCGGTGTACACGATCGCCGCGATCACCAACGACGGCGGCGGCCTGGTCAACGTCTCGTACGGTGCCTGGCTCACGGTTGTCGGGTCGGTGCTGCTCCTCGCCGGGATGCTCGCGCTGGACGACGTCGACGACCCGCCGGTACTGCCGGAGGGCTTGCCGTGGCTGCAGCTCGCCGGGATCGTCGTGGTGCTCGGCATCACTGTCGCGGCCGTCGTCGAAGCGCTCAAGATCGAGGCGTCGAGCCAGTTCCTGGCATTCATCGGATTGCTCGTCGCGGTCGGCATCACGCTCGCCCGGCTCGGTCTCGCCGGGTGGCTTCGCGCCGCGACCCAACGGCACCACACGATCACGGTCACCGCCGGCCTGCTCAGCGCCGCGATCTTCCCGTTCACCCAGGGCGGCAACGACTACTGGCTGCGGGTCGGCGCGAGCATCGGGGTCTTCGCGGCCGCCGCCATCGGCCTCAACGTCGTCGTCGGCCTGGCCGGCCTGCTCGACCTCGGGTACGTCGCGTTCTTCGGCGTCGGCGCGTACGTCGGCGCCACCTACAGCGGCGCGCCGAGCTCGAACGCGCACCTGCACCTGCCGTTCCTCCTCGTCGTGCTGCTCGGCGCGGTCGTCGCGGCGGTGTTCGGCCTGCTCATCGGCGCGCCGACGCTGCGGCTGCGCGGCGACTACCTGGCCATCGTCACGCTCGGCTTCGGCGAGATCTTCCGGATCTCCGCGAACAACCTCGACGGCTCCGCGGGCCCGCGGCTCACCAACGGCCCCAACGGCATCCCCGGCATCCCGAACCTCCGGGTGTTCGGCTTCGACTTCGGCCACGCGCACGAGCTGTTCGGCATCAAGCTCGGTTACTTCTCGAACTACTTCTGGGGCGAGCTGCTGTTGCTGCTCGTCGTCGTCATCGTGTTCGTGCGCCTCAACGAGAGCCGCATCGGCCGCGCCTGGGTCGCGATCCGCGAGGACGAGACGGCGGCCGCGGCGATGGGCGTCAACACCGTCAGGCTCAAGCTGCTCGCGTTCGCGATCGGCGCGTTCCTCGCGGGGGCGGCGGGGACGCTCAACGCGCACGTGACGACGCAGGTGTCGCCCGACTCGTACACGTTCAACGAGTCGATCCTGCTGCTCGCCGCCGTCGTCCTCGGCGGCATGGGCACCATCGGCGGGGCGCTGCTCGGCTCGACGGTCCTCATCGTGCTGCCGGAGAA
>CBQZLL010000172.1:0-6918 GCA_967749945.1 uncultured Frankiaceae bacterium | reverse complement strand
GACCCGGACCTCTTCCCCGTCGAACGCCGCCACCGCGCGCGCCGCGCGGAGGTCGGCACGCGGGCATCCTCGTGACGGCGTTCCCCGCGCGGACCTGGCCGGGCCGGCCCGCGCCGCTCGGCGCGACGTGGGACGGCGAGGGCACGAACTTCGCGGTGTTCTCGCAGGGCGCGGAGGCGATCGACGCCTGCGTGTTCGACGCCGACGGCACGGAGCACCGCATCCCGCTCGAGGAGACGACGAACAAGGTCTGGCACGGCTACGTCCCCCGCGTCGGCCCGGGGCACCGCTATGGCTTCCGCGTGGACGGGCCGTTCCACGCGGAGTCCGGGGCGCGCTTCAACCCGTCGAAGCTGCTGCTCGACCCGTACGCCCGCGCGATCGCGGGCTCGCTCGTCCTCGACGACGCGATCTTCGGCTACCCACCCGGGCGGGACGACCTGGTGCAGGACCACCGCGACTCCGCGCCGTACGTGCCGCGGTCGGTCGTCGTGCACGACACGTTCCCGTGGGGCGACGACCGGCGGCCGCACACGCCGTGGGCGGACACGGTCATCTACGAGCTGCACGTGCGCGGCTTCACCCGGCAGCACCCGGACATCCCCGAGGGACTGCGCGGCACGTACGCCGGGCTCGCCCACCCCGCCGCGATCGAGCACCTGGTGAAGCTCGGCGTCACCGCCGTCGAGCTGCTGCCGATCCACCACTACGTCACCGAGCCGGCCGTGACCCGCCGCGGCCTCGTCAACTACTGGGGCTACAACTCGATCGGCTACTTCGCGCCGCACGCCGGCTACTCGTCGTCGGGCGACGCGGGCCAGCAGGTCGGCGAGTTCAAGGCGATGGTGCGTGCGCTGCACGCCGCGGGCATCGAGGTCATCCTCGACGTCGTCTACAACCACACCGCAGAGGGCGACGAGACCGGTCCGACGCTGTGCTTCCGCGGCATCGACAACCGCGCGTACTACCGCCTGCTCGACGACGGACGCGGCTACGCCAACTACACCGGCACCGGCAACACGTTCGACGCGCGCAGCCCGCACGTCCTGCAGCTCATCCTCGACTCGTTGCGCTACTGGGTGACCGAGATGCACGTCGACGGCTTCCGGTTCGACCTCGCGTCGTCGCTGGCGCGGTCGTTCCACGAGGTCGACCGCCTTTCGGCGTTCTTCGACCTGGTCCAGCAGGACCCCGTCGTGTCGGCCGTGAAGCTCATCGCCGAGCCGTGGGACGCGGCCGAGGGCGGGTACCAGGTCGGGGAGTTCCCGCCGTTGTGGACCGAGTGGAACGGCAAGTACCGCGACTCGGTCCGCGACTTCTGGCGCGGCAGCGCGCCGTCGCTCGCCGAGCTCGGCTACCGGCTCTCCGGATCGAGCGACCTCTACCAGGACGACGGACGGCACCCGTACGCGTCGATCAACTTCGTCACTGCGCACGACGGCTTCACGTTGCGCGACCTCGTCTCGTACGAGACGAAGCACAACGAGGCGAACGGCCAGGACAACACTGACGGCTCGCCCGACAACCGGTCCGCGAGCTTCGGCGTCGAGGGCGAGACGGACGACTCGTCCGTCGTCGCGACGCGGCAGCAGGTCATCCGCGGGTTCCTCGCGACGCTGCTGCTCTCGTCGGGCGTGCCGATGCTCGTCGCGGGCGACGAGACGGGCCGGACGCAGGGTGGCAACAACAACGCGTACTGCCAGGACAACGAGGTGTCCTGGCTCTCGTGGGACTTCGAACCTTGGCAGCACGAGCTGCTCGCGTTCACCCGCGAGGTCATCGCGCTACGACGCGCGCACCCGGTGTTCCGGCGGCGGGCGTTCTTCACCGGGCGGCCCGCGCACGGCGTCGGGGTCAAGGACCTCGGCTGGTTCGGCCCGTCGGGCACCGAGCTGGCCGACGAGGACTGGAGCCGTCCGGGCCTGACGCTCGGCATGTTCGTCGACGGCGAGGAGATCCACTCGCGCGGGCCGCGCGGCGAACGGATCGTCGACGAGTCGTTCCTCGTCGCGCTGCACGCGGGCGACGCGCCGGCGTCGTTCGTGTTGCCCGGCGAGCCGTGGGCGAAGTCGTACGACGTGCTGCTCGACACGGCGCGGACCGACGCGTCCCTGCGTCCCGACGCGGGGACGACGCTCGACCTCGCGGCACGCTCGGTCGTGCTGCTGCGCGCGCGGCGCTAGGGCGTGTCTGATGGATCACGGCCGTCGCGAGCGGCGAGCCGGGGCGTGCGTCGCAAGGCGGACGAGTCGCCGATAGCGGTGTTCTATCGGCGGCGAGGACAACGCCGCGACGCGCGGTCCGGGCGTCGCGGAGCACGCCGATGATCCATCAGACACGCCCTAACCCCTCAGGCGACGTACGGGGGGCAGTCGACGACCAGCATGTCGAGCAGGTACGTGTCACCTGTGAACATGTCGATGCGGATGATCCCCGGCACGCCCAGATCGTTCACGAACGGCGCGATGGTCGTGAGGACCACGCACGTCCGTTCGTCGCCTTGGCTGAGCAGGTCGTATACGGGACTCGGCACGACGGACGTCGTCGACGCGTCGCTGCAGGAGCTCGAACCGCCCTGCACGTGGTGGCAGATCGTGACGACGTCCGTGACGGCGGCCGAGTACTGGATCTGGTCGACGGCCGCGACGCCTCCGGCCCCCATAGCCCCGAGCACGATGCCCTGGGTAGCGCCGTTGATCTTCAGCTCGCAGGTGACCGTGGCGGACCCGGTCGTCGTGTACCGGATCCAGACGACGCCGTTCCAGACGTTCTCGCCGCCCAGCTGGCCGCCCGGTGTGGTATCGCTCGCGGCCCAGAACCCGCAGATGCCGGTGTCGCCCGTCTGGTAGTACTGCTGCGGCGGTGCCGCGTGCGCCGTACCCGGAGCACCGGCGGTGAGCGCCGCCGCGACGAGGCACGCCCCCGCGAGCCGGGGCGTCATGGGTTGAGCCCGTACGTCACCGCGTGCGCGGCACCGGGCGCGGCGGTGGCGGGCAGAGCGGCCGGCAGGCAGAGCGGGGCGATCTTCGTCAACGTGCCCTCCTGGGGTCAGCTGGTCATAGACCATGACAAGGCGCGTGAAACGAGGGCACCGTACTGGCGCCGCCATCCGGCGACAAGGGGCGGTTACGCCGAAGCGATGAGGCCGAGTTCGGCGGGAGTCGCCAACGACGGGTGGCGCGGCAGGACGCGCACCGTGTAGCCGAAGGCACCGGTCCGGGACAACGGCACGTCGCCCTCGTACGCCCACTGCCCGTCGACCTCGCCGGCCAGCGTCATCGGCAGGTGCTCCGCGCCACGGATCTCGTCGGCGTCGTCGACCCGGCCGTACGCCGCCTGGACAGACACGTCGTCCGGAGACAGGCCGCCCAGTGACACGATCGCGCGCAGATGCACCGTCGAGCCGAGCTCCGGGGTGTCGCCCTCACCGGACGACTCGACGTGGGTGACGACGACGTTCGGCCACGCCTTGGCAGTCCGCACCCGCCACCCGGCGAGGGCTCGCGCGGCGGCGTACGAGTCGGCCGCGAGGGCGCGCGCCGACCACGTCGCGGGGCTGTAGAGGTCGACGACGTAGTCGCGCATCATCCGCGACGCGAGGATCCGCGGGCCAAGGGACGTCAGCGTGTGCCGCACCATCTCGGTCCACCGGCGCGGGATGCCCTGGACGCGGTCGTAGAACTTCGGCAGAACCGACGTCTCGAGCAGGTCGTAGATCGCCGCGGCTTCGAGGTCGTCGCGCCGGTCCGGGTCGACGACCCCGTCGGCGGACGGGACGGCCCAGCCGTTCTCGCCGTCGTACAGCTCGTCCCACCAGCCGTCGCGGACCGACAGGTTGAGGCCGCCGTTGAGCGCCGCCTTCATGCCTGACGTCCCGCACGCCTCCAACGGACGCAGCGGGTTGTTGAGCCACACGTCGCACCCCGGCAGCAGCACCTTCGCCATGCCGATGTCGTAGTCCGGGAGGAAGACGATCCGGTGCCGGACGTCGGCCGCGTAGGCGAACCGCACGATCTCCTGGACCAGCGCCTTGCCGCCGTCGTCGGCCGGATGCGCCTTGCCCGCGACGACCATCTGCATCGGGCGGTCTTCGTGCAGCAAGAGCGACCGCAGCCGGTCCGGGTCGCGGAGCATCAGGGTCAGCCGCTTGTACGACGGCACCCGGCGCGCGAACCCGACCGTCAGCACGTCGGGGTCGAGCACGTCGTCGGTCCATCCGAGCTCGGCGGGCGACGCGCCGCGCAGCAGCCACGAGGCGCGAACGCGGCGGCGTACGTCGTCGACCAGCCGTGACCGCAACACCGACCGCACCGACCACACGTCGTCGTCGGAGACCTTCGCGATCTCCTGCCAGCCGCGCGCCTCCTCGACCATCTCCGCGCCGATCTGGCGCTCCGCGAGCTCGAACACCTCGCGCGCGACCCACGTCGGCGCGTGCACGCCGTTCGTCACCGAGCCGATCGGGACCTCGGAGCAGTCGAACCCCGGCCACAACCCGGCGAACATCTCCCGCGACACGACGCCGTGCAGCTTCGAGACGCCGTTGGCGCGCTGGGCGAGCCGAAGTCCCATGACCGCCATGTTGAAGACGGCGCCGTCGCCACCAGGCTCCGCGCCGAGCGCGAGGATGCGTTCGACAGCGACGCCTGGACACGCGTTGTCGCCGCCGAAGAACGTCTCGATGAGCTCAGCCGGGAAGCGGTCGATACCGGCGGGCACGGGAGTGTGCGTCGTGAAGACGGTCCCCGCCCGGACGGCCTCCAGCGCAGAGTCCCAGTCGAGCGACCCCTCCTCGATGAGGCGGCGGATGCGTTCGAGACTGAGGAAGCCGGCGTGACCCTCGTTGGTGTGGAACACCTCGGGGTCGGCGCCGAACGCGCGCAACGCGCGGACGCCGCCGATGCCGAGCAGCATCTCCTGCAGCAGCCGGTGGTCGGTGCCGCCGCCGTAGAGGCGGTCGGTGACCTCGCGCTCTGCAGGCGCGTTCTCCTCGATGTCGGAGTCGAGCAGCAGCAACGGCACCCGCCCGACCTGCGCGCGCCACACCTGCGCGCACAGCCGCGCGCCGGCCGGGAGGCCGACCTCGATCCGCAACGGCGACCCGTCGGCCGCCGCGAGCCGCGTCAGCGGCAGCCCGTGCGGGTCGAGCGCCGGGTAGTGCTCGAGCTGCCAGCCGTCGGCGGACAGCGACTGGCGGAAGTACCCGGTCCGGTACAGCAGGCCGACGCCGACGATCGGAACGCCGAGGTCACTCGCCGTCTTGAGGTGGTCGCCGGCCAGGATGCCGAGACCGCCCGAGTACTGCGGCAGCACCTCGGTGATGCCGTACTCGGGCGAGAAGTACGCGATCGACGACGGGACGCCCTCGAGCCCTTGGTACCAGCGGGGTTTGGTGAGGTACTCCTGCAGGTCGTCATACGCGTCCGTCAACCGGCGCAGGAACCGCTTGTCGGCGGCGAGCGCGTCGAGGCGCGCGCGGGGGACCTCGGCGAGCAGCTTGACCGGGTCCTGGCCGACCTCGGACCACACGTCGGGGTCGACCGACTCGAACAGGTCGAGCGCGTCGGGATGCCACGACCACCGGAGGTTCATGACGAGCTCGCCGAGCGGCGCGAGCGGCTCGGGCAACGACGCCCGGACGGTGAGTCGGCGCAGCGCTCTCATGCCGCCCGATCCTAGGGGGATCGCCGATCTGTCGTGATCTTGGCGAGGTTCTGCACGCATATGGTGCAAACCATCGCCAAGATCACGGGGTCTGCGGGGGCGGCCGCGCGGGGCGCACGCCGCCCCACACCGTGGTTTACGGCGCATCACCAACGGTAGGTTCGCAAGAGTGATCGGTCGCATCGTCATCACCGACGTCAGCCCGCTCGTCTCGTGCGGTGCATGGCCGGCCAGGGCGGTCGTCGGCGAGCGGGTCCGCGTCGAGGCCACGGTGTTCCGCGAGGGCCACGGCGTCGTCGGCGCGGGAGTCCTGCTGCGGGCGCCCGGCAGCGACAAGGGCGGTGGTCGCGCGCGGCGGTACCCGATGACCGACGCGGGCAACGACCGCTGGTTCGCCGAGGTCGCCGTCGACGCGGTCGGCCGGTGGACGTACGCCGTCGAGGCGTGGGCCGATCCGCTCGCGACCTGGCGGCGCGCCGTGCCGATCAAGCTCGACGCGGGACAGGACGTCGACACCGACCTCGAAGAGGGCGCCCGGTTGCTCGAACGCGCCACCGCCGAGGTCGCCAAGGGCGTCCGCGGCACGGGCGCCCGCGCCGTTCTCGCCCGCGCGATCGCGGCCGTGCGGGACCCCGGCACGACGCAGGCCCAACGCCTTGCTGCGGCACTCGACCAGTCCGTCGTCGCCGTCACCGACCGGTATGCCCTGCGCGACCTCGTCACGACCGGCGAGCGGCACGGCCTGTGGGTCGACCGCGAACGCGCGATGTACGGCGCGTGGTACGAGTTCTTCCCGCGCTCCGAGGGCGCCGTGCTCCCCGACCCGGCAAGCGACGCCGTCACGCCGGTCCAGGGCGGGACCTTCCGTACCGCGATGGACCGGCTCCCGGCGATCGCGGAGATGGGCTTCGACGTCGTGTACCTGCCGCCGGTCTCACCCGTAGGCGAGACGTTCCGCAAGGGTCCGAACAACACCCTCGACCCCGGTCCCGACGACCCCGGCAGCCCGTGGGCGATCGGCAGTGCCGCTGGCGGGCACGACGCGGTGCACCCCGACCTCGGGACCATCGAGGACTTCGACGCTTTCGTGGCACGGGCGAACGACCTGGGCATGGAGGTCGCGCTCGACTTCGCGCTCCAGTGCTCACCCGACCACCCGTGGGTCAGCAAGCATCCGGAGTGGTTCACGACCCGCGCCGACGGCACCATCGCCTATGCGGAGAACCCGCCCAAGAAGTACCAGGACATCTACCC
>CBQZLL010000171.1:0-6965 GCA_967749945.1 uncultured Frankiaceae bacterium | reverse complement strand
AGCTCGCCAAGGAGGTGGCCACCAAGACCAACGACGTCGCCGGTGACGGCACCACGACGGCGACGGTGCTCGGCCAGGCCATGGTCCACGAGGGCCTGAAGGCCGTCGCGTCGGGCATCAACCCGATGGGTCTCAAGGCCGGCATCGACGCGGCCGTCGAGGCCGTCAGCGAGGCTCTCCTCAAGGCTGCCACCCCGATCGAGACCCCGGCCGAGGTGGCCGCGGTCGCGTCCATCTCCGCCCAGGACCCGCGCGTCGGCGAGCTCGTCGCCGAGGCGATGGACAAGGTCGGCAAGGACGGCGTCATCACCGTCGAGGAGAGCAACACCACCGGCCTCGAGCTCGAGCTCACGGAGGGGATGCAGTTCGACAAGGGCTACATCAGCCCCTACTTCGTGACCGACCCGGAGCGGATGGAGTCCAACCTCACGGACGCCTACGTCCTCATCAACAACGGCAAGATCTCGGCCATCGCCGACCTGCTGCCGGTGCTGGAGAAGGTCGTGCAGTCCGGCAAGCCGCTGCTGATCGTGGCCGAGGACCTCGACGGGGAGGCCCTGTCGACCCTGGTCGTCAACAGCATTCGCAAGACCCTCAAGGTCGTCGCGGTCAAGGCCCCCGGCTTCGGTGACCGCCGCAAGGCCATGCTCCAGGACATCGCGATCCTGACCGGCGCCCAGGTCGTGAGCGCCGAGGTCGGCCTCAAGCTCGACCAGGTCGGCCTCGAGGTGCTCGGCACCGTCCGTACCGTCACGGTCACCAAGGACACCACCACGCTCGTCGAGGGTGGTGGCACCAAGGAGGACGTGGTCGGACGCGTCGCCCAGATCAAGCAGGAGATCGAGAACAGCGACTCCGACTGGGACAAGGAGAAGCTCCAGGAGCGGCTCGCCAAGCTCGCCGGTGGCGTGGGTGTCATCAAGGTCGGTGCCCACACCGAGGTCGAGCTCAAGGAGCGCAAGCACCGTCTCGAGGACGCCATCTCGGCGACCCGCGCGGCGGTCGAGGAGGGCATCGTCGCGGGCGGTGGCACGGCGCTCGTCGTCGCGGCTGCTTCCCTCGACAAGCTCGACCTGACCGGCGACGAGGCGACCGGCGCGGCGATCGTCCGCAAGGCGCTCGACGAGCCGCTGCGCTGGATCGCGCAGAACGCCGGCCACGAGGGCTACGTCGTCGTCCAGAAGGTGCGCGACCTGCCCCCGGGCCACGGCCTCAACGCGGCGACGGGCGAGTACGTCGACCTGATCGCTGCTGGTGTCGTCGACCCCGTCAAGGTCACCCGGTCGGCCGTGCAGAACGCCGCGTCCATCGCGGCGATGCTGCTGACGACCGAGACCCTGGTCGCCGACAAGCCCGAGCCGCAGGAGGCCCCGGCGCCCGCGCCGAGCCACAGCCACGGTCCGGGTGGCATGCACTACTAGTCAACGCACCGCGCGACGGCCCGTCCCTCCCGGGGGCGGGCCGTTCGCGCTCCCGAGGTTGGGGCCTGCGGGCGCCCGAGGCGCCCCCGGGCCGGCTACGGGGCGAGCAGCGCGCCGAGCTCGAAGTGCATCGGGTCGGTGTACGACCAGTCGCCACCCCAGCGGAAGCCCCACTGCGTGAAGATGGCGACGACCCGCGGGTCCATCGTGCCGCGGCCGCCGCGCTGGTTGGTCCGTGCGTCGAGATCGATGGCGATGCCCCACGTGTGCAGCGAGATCGCGTGCGCGGGGTCGCGCTCGATGAAGCGCGGGACGTAGCAGCCGTCGTACGTGTGGATGGCGCCCGACAGGCCGGCCGCGCGCACCGCGGCCAGCGCTCCGCGAAGCTGGCGGACCATCAGGCGGTGGCACGTCACGCGACCGAGGATCGGGACATCCGCGGTGACGATGTTCGCGGCGACCCATCGGGCGTCGGGCTCGATGGTGCCGTCGTCGTACCACCGGTAGGAGAACGCACCGAACGCCTTCGCCGCCTTGGTCCCGGTCAGGTAGGCGTACGGCGTCCGCGGCTGCGTCAGCAGGTGGATCGTCGCGCGCGAGCCGACGACGCGGCGGACGGCGGCGGCGAGCGCCGCCGGGTCGCCTTTGCCCGCGGTGAGGACGGCGGCGTTGTCGGCGGGGAGGTGGAGCGCGTCCGCGATCACGCCGGAGACCATCGCGCCGACGTCGGGCAGGCCGGTCGTCGCGTACGCGGCGACGCGCAGTGGCGTACGGCCAATCGTCGTCGTCGCGCCGAGCTCGAGCCGGCGGGCCTTGGCCACGTCGTGGGCGACGACGAGCTCGCCGCGCGCGACGGCGTTCCAGACCGCGTCGGCATTGGCCGTCCCCGACGGCGCGAACGCCCGGAACCGCCCGGGGTCGATCCCCGCGAGCTCGAGGTTGTGGATGCCGAGGCGGACGCGCGCCGACCGGTACGTCGCCAGCCCGTTCGGCGCGACCCGGCGCAGCGCGGTCACGGTGGTGGCGGCGAGCGGGGTGGGGGCGACGACGACGACGTCCGCCCTGACCCGGTGCCGCAACGGGGCCGCGTTGGACCGCGGCTGCGTGACGGCGGACGGCGCGGCGGGTCCGGCGGGTCCTGCCGCACGCCGGCCGGTCGCGACCGGACCGTGGGGCGCGCCGCATCCGACGGCGAGCAGGAGGGCGATCAGGCGGACGGCGCGACGTGCTGGGCTCACGGGCGGCTTCCTGGGGGACGGGGTCGAAACGGTCTCAAACCAGGCTAACCCGGTCCCCCCGGGTCGCGCCTACCCGGTCCAACGCGCGCGCGCCGCGCCGGTCACGCTCAGCTCGCGCGCCGCCGCGCGCCGAGAATCTCGTCGCGTTCGGTCTCGCTGAGGCCACCCCAGATGCCGTACGGCTCCCGGGTCCGCAACGCGTGCGCCGCGCACTCGCGGATCACCGGGCACTCCGCGCAGACCGCCTTCGCCGCGGCCTCGCGGGCCAGCCGGCGCGGCCCGCGCTCGTTCTCGGGGTGGAAGAACTGCTCGGTGTCACGCCCGCGGCAGGCGGCGTGGAGCTGCCAGTCCCAGAAGTCCGACCCTGGCCCGGGGAGGCAGCGGACGTCGGTCATTGCGCGGTCCTTCCGTGTGCTGCGTTTACGCCCGTCGCAACGCCGCTGCCGGAGCAGGAGTTCCGGACCGCCCCGGTATCCTGCGCGGCGTGGCGGACGACGAGCTCGGGCACCTCCTCGCGCAGGGCGAGCGGGCGGCGTTCCACGGGCCCCCGGGCAAGGCCGTCGACGCCCTGAGCCGCGCCGTCGAGGTCGCGCACGCCACGGGCCAGACCGACGCATCCACCGCGGCCCTCTGGCTGCTCGGTGTGTCCCTGGGCGCCTGTGGGCGGTACGGCAGCGCCCTCACGACCCTCACACCCGTCCTGGAGGCCGGAGAGGCCGCCTCGGGGGGCTCGGCGCGGCTGTTCGGGGCACTCGCGGGCGCCAGCCTCGGCTCCGTCCGCCGCCAGCTCGGCCGGCACGCCGAAGCGCGCGACGCCGACGAGCGCGGCCTCAAGCTCGCCGACAGCACCGGCGAGGCGGCGTTCGCCTGCCTGCTCGGGCTCGCGGCCGACGCCGTCGGCCTCACCGACTCGACCGTCGCCCACGAGCACGCCGACGCGGCCGCCGAGCTGCTGCCCGACCGGCCGACCGAGTGGTGGCGGCAGCGGGTCCGGTACGACTGGGTTCGTACCGAGATCGCCCTGCTCGACGAGGACGCCGAGAGTGCGGTCGAGTCCGCCGAGTCCGCCGTCGAGCGCGCGGAACGTGCCCGCGCGCCCCGGCACGTCGCCAAGAGCCTGCTGTTCCTGGGCGTCGCGCAGATCCAGAACACCGACCTGGGCGGTGTCGCGGCCCTCCGCCGGGCCGCCACGCTCGCCGAGGGGCTCGCCGCGTTGCCGCTCGTCTGGCCGTCCCGGGCCCTGCTCGGGGCGCTGCTCGCCGACACCGACCCCGCCGAGAGCGCGGCCTCGCTCGGCGCCGCGCGGTCGGCCGTGCTCGCGATCGCGGGCGACCTGCCGCCCGATGTGCGTGAAGCGTGGCTTTTGCGCGACGAGATTGTCGCGCTATTGGGGTCGTAAGCCCCGGGGCCATGGCCCGGACGAACCATTTTCGGCCGAACGCTGAAGCCCGACCCGGCCACGTGCCGATGGGTCAGTCATGAGTTCCGTCACGCGTGCCTCCGACCGTACGGCGCCGGCGCGCCCCGCGGCCGCCACGCGTGCCGCGGACGCGCTCGCCGAGGTCGAGGCCGAGCGCGCCGCGCTCTCCCGCCTCCTCCACGACGACGTCCTGCAGTCGTTGCTCGCCGCGCGGTTCGCGGCGGACCTGGCCGGCGCCCCCGAGGTGCGCGACGCGGTCCGCGAGGCCATCGCCGAGGCGGGCTCCGCGATGTGGCGGCTGAAGCCCCGGACGGCGGACGGCCGCCTCGTCAGCGCGCTCGACGACCTCGCCGGGCACCAGACCGGCATCGTGCTCACGGTGCGCGCCGACGGCGTGCCCGAACGCCTCGACCCCGGAGCCGCGACCGTGGCGTTCCGGGTCGTGCAGGCCGTGCTCGACGCCTGCGCGGCGACCGCGGTCGACGTCCGCGTCGAGGTCCGGGCGGGCGTCCTGACCGTGTCGGTGTGCGACGACGGCCCGTCGTACGAGGACGCCGTCGCGGCACCCGACAGCGAACTGACCCGGTGGCTGGTCCGGGCCGGAACCCTGGGCGGCCGCGCCCGGGTCGGCGACGGCCCGACCGGCGGTACCACCCTATGGCTCGAGATCCCGGGAGCGACCTCGTGACCACTGTGCTCATCTGTGACGATCACCGCATCGTTCGCGAAGGTCTCCGGCAGTTCGTCGAGGACGTACCGGGTGTCGACCGCGTCGTCACCGCCGCGAGCGGCGAGGAGGCGCTGGCGCGTTTCGCCGCCGAGCACCCCGACCTCGTGCTCATGGACGTCTCCATGCCGGGTCTTGGCGGGCTCGAAGCGACGCGCCGCCTCATCGCCGGCCACCCCAGCGCGAACGTCGTCATGCTCACCGCGCAGGAGGACCGCGACCACGTCGCGGCCGCCGTCACCGCCGGTGCCCGCGGCTACCTCGTCAAGGACGTGTCCCGCGAAGAGTTGTGCGCCGCCGTCGCCCACGCGCTCGCCGGTCGCGACCTCGTCGAGCCGACGTTGCGCCGGGCGCTGACCGAGCGTGGCACTCGCGAGGACCGCGGCGCCCAGCTCACCGAGCGCGAGCTCCAGGTCCTCACCGGCATGAGCCAGGGCAAGAGCAACGCGCAGATCGGCCGGGAGCTGTTCCTCTCCGAGGACACCGTGAAGACCCACGCGCGGCGGCTGTTCCGCAAGATGGGCGTCGGCGACCGCGCCCAGGCCGTGGCCTCGGGCTTCCGGCGCGGCCTCGTCACGTAACCTCCGTCATACGCAAGCGGCGCGACACCCGGGGAAGGTGCCGCGCCGCTGTCGTGCGTGGGGTCAGTCGTCGCCGCCGTCGTGGCCGCTGTCCTCGCTCTCGCCATCGCCGTCGTGGTGGTCGCCGTCGTCCTCGCCGTCCTCGATCTCCGGCGCCTCGGACTCGTGCTCGTCCTCGCCCTGCTCGTCGGCGTCCTCGCCCTGCTCGTCGTCGGCCTCCGGCGTCTCGGTAGCCTCGGGCGTCTCGGCGGCCTCCGGGCCCTCCGTCGCCTCGGTCGGTTCCGGCGTCCCGGTGGGATCGGGCGACTCGGTCTCGGTGGCGTGCTCGTCGGTCGAGTCGGTGACGTTCACCACCGACGTCCTCGTGTCGCGGGTCGCGACGTGGGCTCCGGCGGCCGTCACGGCGAACGTCCCGGCAACGAGGAGGGCAAGTGGCGTACGGCGCATGACAACGCTCCTGGGTCAGTGGGGGGACTCGCCCACTCCATCGGTACGACACGCGTTCGTGTTACACGGTTCGATGGGACCGTGCCCCGTGTAACGCCGGACCGATCCCCGCCGATGTCATCGACGGTGGACGAGGCCGCGCTCGTCGGGCGGGCGCAACACGGCAACGAGGCCGCCGTACGCGACCTGCTCGGCCAGGTCCGCCCGGCGGTGTTGCGCTACGCCCTCGCCCGGCTCGGCAGTCGCGACGTCGCCGAGGACGTGACTCAGGAGGTGTGCCTCGCGGTGGTGACCGGACTCGGAACCTACGAGGACACCGGGAAGCCGTTCCGGTCGTACGTGTTCGGCATCGCCGCGCACAAGGTCGCCGACGCGCACCGGGCGGCGTACCGCGGCCGGCTCGTGCCCACCGAGGACATGCCGGACGTACCCGACCAGGCCGAGGGTCCCGAGGAGCAGGCTGTCCGCGGCGACGAGGCGCGCCGCGCACTCGCGTTGCTCGACCGCCTGCCCGCCGACCAGCGCGACCTCCTGCTCCTTCGCGTCGCCGCGGGACTGTCCGCCGAGGAGACCGGCGCGGCACTCGGCATGACCGCCGGCGCGGTCCGGGTCGCGCAGCACCGCGCGCTCGTCCGGCTGCGCGCGTTCATGGGTGCGGCGTCGTGACCGACTTCGAGGTCGCGCGCGACGACCTGTTCCTCGACGCACTCGGCGCGGGCCGCGCGGTCGACGGCGCGGATCCGACGATCGCGATGCTCGCCGCGCTTCGGGCTGAGCTCGAGGAGCCCGCCGCCGTCGTGCCGCTGCGGCGGCGGCGTACGCCGCTGCTCGTCGCGCTCGCCGCTGCCGCAGGTCTCGTCGTCGGCGGTCTCACGGCGGGTGCCGTCGTCGTCGCTGACCGGCCCGGCGAGCTGCTGTACGCGGCCCACCGCGCGGTCCTCGGCCCCGCCGACCACGCGACCGCCGACGTGAACGCCCTGCTCGACCAGGCCGCCGGGCGGCTCGCCCGCGGCGACCGGGCGGGTGCCCGCCGCCTCATCGCGCGCGCGACCGGCCTGCTGCCGTCTGTCCCCGCGGCAGACCGCGCGACGCTGCGCACGCGGATCGCCGACCTGACACCGCTCGTGGCCG
>CBQZLL010000170.1:0-6978 GCA_967749945.1 uncultured Frankiaceae bacterium | reverse complement strand
GATTGCGGTGCTCGACGCGTTGGAGCTCGACACCGTCGCGTCGCAGGGCTACTGCTTCCAGGTCGACCTCGCCTGGCAGGCCTGGCGGGCCGGGTTCCGGATCGTCGAGGTGCCAATCACGTTCATCGAACGCGAGCGCGGGCAGAGCAAGATGAGCCGCGCGATCGTCGCCGAGGCGCTGTGGCGGGTGACCTGGTGGTCGCTGCGGTCGCGCCGCGCCCGCCCGGCCGGCACGCACCCCGCGTCGGTGGGGAGGACGTAGATGGGCTGCCTGCTCGTCCTGCTCTTCCTCGTGCTGCCGATCGTCGAGCTGTACGTGGTCATCCAGGTCGGCCAGTCGATCGGCGTCTGGCCCACGATCGGGTTGCTGGTGCTCGACTCGTTCCTCGGGGCGTGGCTGGTCCGCCGTGAGGGCGCGAAGGCGTGGGCGGCGTTCCGCCAGGCACTCGACGAGGGGCGAGTGCCCGCCCGGGAGACCGCGGATGGCGCGCTGGTGATCCTCGGCGGGGCGTTGCTGCTGACGCCCGGGTTCGTCACGGACGTGTTCGGCCTGATCTGCGTGCTGCCACCGACCCGGGCGATCGTCCGGCGGCTCGTCACGAGGTCCGCGTTGCGCCGGGTCACCGTCGTCGGGTGGGAGCAGAAGCGACCGGCCAACGAACCACGCAGACCGACGCTGCCCCCGGAATAGACCGAGGCCGCACACACCGGGAGTCGGTGCGCGCGGCCTCGTGGTCGCTGCTTACGCGGACTTGCGCTTCGCCGCCGCGTGCCGCAGGGTGATCTGCTCCTTGAGGACCTCCTCGAGGTCCGCGGTGGTCCGGCGTTCGCGGAGCATGTCCATGTGCGTCCGGACCGGCTTCGCCCTCTTCGGCTCGGGCGCGGCCTCGCCGACACGAACCGCCGTCTTGCCGCAGTAGCGGCACTCCCAGGTCGAGGGAACCTCCGCCTCCACGGCGAGCGGGACGGAGAAGTGGTGCCCCTTCGGGCACTCGTAGGCAGCCGCCTGGCGGGGGGCCAGGTCGGTGTTGCGGTCGTTCTCGTAGCTGACGGCGCCGAGGCGGCTGCCGCGCAGCACACGCTCTCCCATGGGGTGCCTCCCAAGATCAGGGGGATCGTTCCTCGCCAACGTCTGTGACGTACGGAAAGATTCCCGCGCTCCCGGGTGGGGACCTCTTAGGGGTCGAGGAGCCGGTCGCGCAGCTCGGCGTTCGACATGCCCTCGGCAGTGAGGCGCCACTGCCGGAGGCAGAGTTCGATGTCGCCAGGCTCGCCGGTGGCCCGCGCGACGGCGACCGCCGAGGCGAGGTCGGCGTAGAACGCCTGCTGGTCGACCGGGTCGAGGCTCGAGACCCAGGCCAGGAGCGGGGGCGCGGGCGTGGCGTTCAACAGGGGGCTCCTCACAAGGCGGCTCCGTCGACGACGTGGGCGAACGCGCGGTGACCCTCACCGGCGGCAGGGTCGTTGAGCACCCTCCGTCGGGTCCACAGTGACGCGACCAAGGCCGACCGCGCGTCTCCGCGGTCGAGGTCGAAGGCCGCCTGCTCGAGCAGCGCGGCGCCCGCGAGCAGGGCGGCCATCCGCTCCATGAGGTGGCGGGCGCCAGCCTGGGTGGCGGCGGTGTCGGGCGCGCCCGCCGCGGCACGCGCGTCGTCGGCGACGGCGTCGCGGACCGGCCGGAGCTGGTCGGCGACGGGGCCGATCCAGTCACCGTTGACGTCGAGGGCGCGGTCGACGTAGCCGAGGTACGGCGTCAGCGCGTCGTCACGCGTCAGTGCGCGGACGACGTCAAGCGACAGGACGTTCGTGGTGCCCTCCCAGACCGGCAGGATCTGCGCGTCGCGGAGCAGCCGCGGGATCCCGGTGTCCTCGATGTATCCGGGACCGCCGAAACACTCCACGACCTCGCTCGCCGACGCGACCGCGAGCTTGCCCGTCGACGCCTTGGCCAGCGTCGCCGCGAACCGCAGCAGCGCGGCGGCTTCGGCGTCGTCGTCGACCTCCGCGCGGCCGAGCAGCGCGAAGCAGAGGCTGGTCAGCGCGAACGCCGCGCTGGCGTCGACGGCGAGCCAGGCGAGGACCTCGCGGTGCAGCGGCTGCCGGAACAGCCGTTCGCCGAACGCCTCGCGCGACTCCGCGAACTGTCGCGCCAGCACCAGCCCGCGCCGCATCCCGCCGGCCGCGGCGGCGGCGTTGTGGATGCGGGTGATCTGGACGAGGGCGAGCATCCGGCGCAGCCCCGGCTCGGCCGGGTCGCCGACCGGCCACGCCTCGGCGCCGTCGAGGCGTACCTCGGCCGACGGCAGCGCGCGGGTGCCGAGCTTGTCCTTGAGCCGGTGGACGAACAGGCCCGGTGCCGTCTCGCCGTCGGCGTAACGCGGGACGACGAAGCAGGCGAGGCCGCGGGTGCCGTCGGGGTTGCCCTCCGGGCGGGCCAGCGCGACGGCGAACTCGGCAGTCGTCGCCGAGCAGAACCACTTCTCGCCGTAGAGCCGCCAGGTGCCGTCGGCGTCGCAGCGCGCCTCGGTCGTCGCGCGACCGACGTCGCTGCCGCCCTGGCTCTCCGTCATCCACTGGCCCGACGTCCACGCGACGTCGGGGTCGCGGGAGACGACGCGGGGGAGGAGGCGGTCGCGGAGCGCCGGGTCGACGCCGTCCGCGGCGAGCACCGTCGCCGCACCGTCGCTCATCGCCACCGGGCAGGAGAACGTCGCCGACCACGGGGCGTACAAGTGCAGCAGCGCGTGCTGGACGACCCGCGCGCCCGAGCCCCAGGTTGCCCGGGCGTCGGGCTCGTAGGGGAGGGCGACGAGACCGTGGGTGGCCGCGGCGCGACGCTGCGTCTCCCACCCGGCCGAGGTCTCGATCCGGTCGACGCGGCGACCCCACGCGTCGTACGGGACGTGGACGGGCGGGTGGCGCTCGGCGTCGAGGTGCGCGGCGTACAGCGGCCCGGCGACGTCGGCGGCCAGTGCCTCGAGCGCGGGGGCGGCCGATTTGTGCCCGATCTCGCCGAGCAGCCGGTCGAGGTGGGCGCGCAGCGTCGCGTCGCCCGCGTAGAGATCGGGCAACGGGGCGATGTCCTGCACGAACCGGGTCATGAGCCGGATTGTTCGCCTTGACCAGGGCCCCGCGCCAGGGGGAGGGTCAAGGACTGGACGAATCGGGCCGATGTCCACAGGCGTCACCACAGTCTTCTGGCGTACCAGAGGAGGGCCCATGAGAACACGCATCGTGCTGCGCGCCACCGGGGTCGTCCTCGCGCTCGCCACGCTCGGCGCCTCGACCGCTCTCGCCAAGACGGCGGACCGCACCCCGAGACCGCCCGACGCGCTGGCCGCGAAGGTGATCGCCGCCGCGAAGGACCACCTGGGGGACAAGTACACGTTCGGTGCTACCGGGCCGCACCGCTGGGACTGCTCGGGGCTGACCTCGACGTTGTGGGCCCGCCTCGGCGGCATCAAGACCATGCCCCGGACCTCGCGCGAGCAGCAGGCCTGGGCCTGGCCGATCGCGGCGAAGGACGCGTTGCCCGGTGACCTCGTCTTCTTCGGCGACCCGGTGACTCACGTCGGCATCTACGAGGGGAAGGGCCGGATCGTCGACGCGTCGAGCTCGCGGGCCGCGGTCGTCGAACGGCCGATCTGGACCAGCGATGTCGTCCGGTACGGCCGGGTGCCGCGCCACGGCGTTCCGCACCCCGCGCCGCCGAAGGCCGCCAAGGCCGCGAAGCCCGCGCCGAAGCCCGCCACACCGGCACGGCCGGTCGTCCGGCAGCCGGGACTGCGTCCGATCCCGCCGCTCGGGCACCACCCGCGGACCGCGACGACGAAGCAGATGGCGCGGTTCGTCGCGACGCTCCGGACCCGGGTCGGCGCGGGCTGGGCACCGCGGTCGACCGGCCCGAAGTACGACGCGGCCGGACTGGTGCGCTGGGCGTGGGCCCGCGCGGGCTACGGCACGCTGCCGTCGACGCCCGGCGCACTCGAACGACGGACCCGGCCCGTCGCGTTGCGCGACCTCGCCGTCGGCGACCTCATCTTCTGGGGCGACCCCGCGGTGCACGTCGGCGTCTACGTCGGCAACGGCCGGATGATCGACGCCTCGCGCGTCCTCCGGGTCGTGTCGGAGCGCCGGGTGTTCGCCAGCGAGACGGTCCGGTTCGCACGACTCCGCGGCTAGTTTCGGCATTCGGCGGACGCGTGGTTGGGGCGGGCCTACCATCCGCGCATGCCGACGTTCGAGGTTGGCCTGCGCCAGGTACGGCGCGGCTGGGAGTGGCAGATCGTGACGTTCGCCGACGGGCACATGCTGCTCCGGGCGCGCGGCACGGCGCCGTTCCGCTGGAT
Organism: uncultured Frankiaceae bacterium; assembly: GCA_967749945.1. Taxonomy (GTDB): domain Bacteria; phylum Actinomycetota; class Actinomycetes; order BP-191; family BP-191; genus BP-191. The sequence continues at coordinate 2,629 of CBQZLL010000170.1, read as the reverse complement.
GGCACGCGTCGACGCGTGGCGCTGCCTGCGCCACAATCGCGCCGTGCTCACCTACGATCCCGACCGCGCGTGGCTCGACGGGATCGACCTCTCCTGACCTTTGACGTCGACGCGCACCGGGAGCTTGCCCGAGCGCTGCACCGTGCCGTCTGGGACGGCCTCGCCTCCGACCGCGACGACCGCGCCGACGCGCTGCTCGTCGACGCCGCGCACGCCTCGCTCTACCACTGGCGGATCGCCGGCGGGCCGCTCGAAGAGGCGCGCGGCGAGTGGCTCGTCTCCCACGTCTACGCCGTGCTCGGCCGGGCCGAACCCGCGTGGCACCACGCCCGGCGGTCGTACGACCTGCACATCGCGAACGGCTTCGGCGACTTCGACTTGGCCTACGCGTACGAAGGCATGGCCCGCGCCGTCGCCCTCGCCGGTGGCGACCCGGGCGAGTGGCGGGCGAAGGCGGCCGCGCAGGGCGCGACGATCGCGGACGACGAGGACCGGGCGCTGTTCGAGGCGGACCTCGCGGCCGGACCCTGGTAGGGGGAGCGCGGCCGCGCGTCGAACCGTTCTCGCGTGACCCCTCGCCTCGCCCTGCTCTGCGTCCTCGCCACGGTCGCCGCGCCCCTCGCGCCCCTCGCGCCGGTCGCGGCGGCACCGGCGGTACCGCTGGCCGGGGCCGTGCCGTCCTGGGCCGCGCCGTCCGCGCGGGTCGGGTCGGTCGCGCCGGGCGAGTCCGTGGCGTTCCAGGTCGTCCTGCCGTGGCGCGACCCGGCCGCCGCGCACGCGGTGGCGCTGCGGGTGAGCGACCCGGCTGCTCCTTCGTACGGCCGCCATCTGACGCCGGCGCAATGGCGCGCGCGCTTCGCACCGTCGGTCGCGACAGTCACGACCGTCACGGCATTGCTGCGGTCGAACGGCCTCGAGGTCGGCGCCGTGCCGGCCAACCGGATGGTCGTGCCCGCGCGCGGATCGGCGGCGGCGGTCGGGCGCGCGATCGGCGTCACCTTCGGCCGGTATGCCGTCGCCGGGCTCGCCCTCCGCGCCCCCGACGGCGCGCCGCGGCTCCCGGCGTCCGGCGCGCGCGTGGTCGCCGGTGTACGCGGGCTCGACCAGGGCGCGGCGTTGCTGCGCGCCGGTGCCGACGACCCGCCGCCGCCGTTGCCGACCGAGCCGGCGACGCCCGCCGACGTGACGCCGCCGAACGCCGTCGTCTACGGCGCGCCCTGCTCGGCGTACGCCGGCAAGACGACGATGAAGGGCGTCCCGCGCTACGAGCGCGAGAAGCAGCCCGCGGTGGCGTGCGCGACGACGCCGCAGGCGTTGCGGGCGGCGTACGGCGTGACGTCCTGGCTGAAGAAGAAGGTCGACGGCACCGGCCAGACGATCGTCATGGTGGGCTCGCACGCGATCAAACCGCTGCCGTCGGACGTGGACACCTGGTCGAAGCGGCACGGCGTCGCGCGGCTGCGGCCGGATCAGCTCCGGCAGGTGTCGTACCCGGGGGCCTACCAGACGCCGGTCGCCGAGCCGGTGCTCCGGCCCGAGGTATGGGCGGTGCAGGCGGCGACGTTGTTCGAGACCGCGCACACGATCGCGCCGGACGCCGACCTCCTCTACGTCGGTACGACGTCGAGCTTCGACCTCCCGACGGGCGCGCTGCTCGCCGTCGACGGCGGGTGGGGCGACGCGGTCATCAACGGCTGGTACTCGACCGGCGAGGACGTCGGCGACGCCGACTGGACGCTGATCGACCAGATCGCCGAGCAGGCAGCGGCGACCGGGATCTCGCTGCTGTTCGCGGCCGGGGACCTCGGCGACAACGCGTACACCGGCGGCAACCCGACCACCGTCTACCCGGCCAGCGAGCCGCTCGCGACCGCGGTCGGTGCGACCTCGCTCATCGTCGGCAAGCACGGCAAGTACCTCCGCGAGCTCGCGTGGGGCAAGTCGCAGTGGCTCGTCGAGGACGGCGCGTGGGAGGAGGACAAACCCGCGACGTACCGGGGGACCGGCGGCGGGACGTCGACCGTGCACGACCAGCCGGCGTACCAGAAGGGCGTCGTCCCTGCGTCGCTCGCCGAGCGCGCCAACGGAACCCGCGGCCGGACGGTGCCCGACCTCGCGGTCATGGGCGACGCCGAGACCGGCATGGCGATCGGCTACACCCAGCACTTCCCCGACGGCAGCAACAAGTACAGCGAGCGCCGCGTCGCGTCGTCGACGGCGTCGACCGCACTCGTCGCGGGTCTCATCGCGCTCGCCAACGACCGCCACGAGCAGAACCTCGGCTTCGTCAACCCGCGCCTCTACAGCACCTGGCGAGCGCACCGGACCGCGTTCCGCGACATCGTCCGGTACGGCCGCGCGGGCGCCGGCGTGCGGGTCGACTTCACCGACGGCGCGACGGCGAAGTCGGGGAAGAAGTACGTGTTGAAGGCGTTCGAGGCCTGGGGCGAGAACGGCCCGAGGCGCGGTTACGACACGGCAGCCGGGCTCGGCAGCCCCGCGCCGTCGCTATTGGGTTTGTTGTAGCAGTCGCCTGATCGCCGCAGTGATCGATGATCTTGGCGATGTTCTGCGCGGTGGTTTCAAGGTCCGGTTGCAATCGAGGATTGCGGCTGGAGGTGGGTGGATG
>CBQZLL010000169.1:0-6996 GCA_967749945.1 uncultured Frankiaceae bacterium | reverse complement strand
TGGATCAACAAGGTCGGCGTGTGGGCGCCCGAGGACCGGCCGGACTGGTTTGCCGAGGCCGAGGACATCCTGATGCGCTGGACGGAGTCGCAGCGCGGCCAGCACATCGAGCTCGGCATTGCGGAGACCAACCTGGTCGGCCTGCTCGGCGAGCTCGGCGCGACGTGGCAGACCGCGGGTGAGCCGTTGCTACCGATCGGGACGGTGTACGACCCGTTCGTCGCGCGGGCGCTGGAGCCGTGGGCGTTCGGCGTCTACGCAGGCGGCCAGTCGATCCTGGTGGGCACCCCTTCGGGTGTGACGCTCGCGGCCGAGGGCGGCGCGCACCAGAGCGTCATCACGCCGAGCATCGGCCTCGAGCAACCGGGCGTGACCGCGTGGGAGCCGGCGTTCGCCCAGGACCTCGAGTGGGTGCTGCTGTACGCGCTGTCGCGCCTCGGTCGCGCCGGCGGCGAGTCCGCGTACGTCCGCCTCACCACCCGCCCGGTCGACCAGTCGCTGGCGGCGCTGCCCGACGACCCGGCGCCGCGGGAGCAGCGCCGCGGGGACGTGCTCGCGGGCGCCTACCGGCTGCGCGCGACCCGCGACGCGGCCGTCGCGATCGCCGCCGCCGGTGCCGTCGTTCCCGACGCGCTGGCGGCCGCCGACGAGCTGGCCGCGCTCGGCGTCGCGGCCGACGTCGTCGTCGTGTCGTCGTACGACCGGCTCTGGCGCGCCGCGCAGGCCCGTCGCGGCCTGCTGCCCGACGCGCTCGGGTACGGCGTCGACGAGAGCGTGCTCGACCGGGCGTTCCCGCGGGCGCCGCTCGTCACGGTCCTCGACGGGCACCCGCACACACTGGCGTTCCTCGGGTCGGTGACCGGCGGGCCGGTGTCGTGCCTCGGCGTCTCTCGGTTCGGCCAGGCGGGCGCCGTCGACGATCTCTACCGGCTGCACGGCATCGACACGCGCTCGATCGTCGAGGCCGCGCTAGACCTCGTGGACTAGGCCGGTCACGTCCCTGAGGCCGAGCACGATCGTGGTCGGGACGACGACCGCGACGACCGCGACCCACAGCATCGCCGTGACGCCGAACGTCGCCGCGAGCGGACCGGCGACGGCGTAGCCGACGGGCAGCAGCGCGGCCGACCCGAACCAGTCGTACGCGCTGACCCGCGACAGCCGGTCCGGGGGGATCAGGCGTTGCAACGTCGTCTCCCACAGCGTCCCGAACACCGAGAAGCCCGCCCCGGCCAGCACTGCCACGACCACGAGGGCTACGACCGGCGCGCGCGTCGCGAGCGCGGCGGCGAGCAGGGCCTGACCGAACGTCGTGATCGTCGCGACGAGCAGCGGACGGCGTACGTGCACGTGCAACGCGACGACGCCACCGAGGATCGAGCCGGCGCCGTTCGCGGCGAGCACGAGCGCCCAGGTCTTCGGTCCGCCGTAGTCGGCCTTGCTGACGACGACGCCGAGCACGGTGATCTCCGGCAGCACGAGCAGGTGGAACACCGTGAACTGCGCGACGATCGACCAGAGCCAGGTACGCGATCGGAACTCGGTCCAGCCGTCGCGCAGGTCGGCGAGCATCGACGACCGAGCGCGCGGCACTGGCGCGCGCGGCCGGATCGCGAAGATGCACAGCGCGCTGACGCCGAACGTCGCCGCGTTGACCGCGATGGCAAACGGGCCGCCACCCGCCGCGACGAGGATGCCCGCGAACGCCGGTCCGACGACCTGCGCGACCGACCAGGAGATGTTGCGCAACGCGTTCGCGTGCTGCAGCCGCGACGCGCTCGCGGTCTCCGCGACGAGGCCGATGAACGTCGGCGAGGCGAACGCGTACGCCACCCCGCGGATGCTCTCGAGCAGCGCGAGCTGCCAGAGCCGCCACGTCCCGGTCGCCAGCAGCGCCGCCGCCGCGAACTGGACGACGCAGCTCGCGCCGTCGGTGACGACGAGGACGCTCCGCCGCGGGAACCGATCCGCCACGACGCCACCGACGAGGAGCAAGAGGACGAACGGCGTGCTGAACGACGCCAGGACGATGCCGAGCGCGCCCGGGTCGTCGTACTTCTCCAGGACGGCGAACGCGAGCGCGACCGGCAGCATGTAGTCGCCGATCAGGGACACGGCGTTCCCGACGAAGTACAGCCGGAAGTCACGCTCGCCGAGCACCGCGAAGCGCTCGGGGAGCCGCATGGCGTTGACGCTAGCGTTCGGGCGCCACCCGCTCGGGTGACGGTACGGCGGGTGCCGGGTGCCGATCCACCTGAGCATGGAAGCGGTGATCCGGCCCGCCGCCGTCCTCGGCATCGCCGGGGCGGCAGAGGTCATCCGTGTCCTGGAGCGCAACGACGTCGCCAAAGGGGGCGTCTGGAGCGCGACACCGGGCATGTGGCAGCGCTACGACAAACCCTGGAACGGACACGCCGGCGGTAGAGGGACATCCTCGCTGGCCGGTTCGATTGCGGTCATCTACGATGAGCCCCGGCGCAACGAGATCACGATCTACCGGATCAACGTCACGCCGCACGGCATCGAGGCCGGATGGACGGTCGAACGCCTGTGCGACGACGCGTTGAGCTGGGTCGGTCTGACGCTGGCGACCTGCCCGCGCGCAGACCTCGTCGCGCCACCGCGACCGGACCCGTTCCACGTGCGGATGCCCACGCAGCGTGGACCGGACCCGGTGCCGACCTGGCGATGACATCCGCGGTTCCCCGAGAACTCCTGGGCAGCGGCGGTGTCGTAGGGGTGCCGTCGCTGCCCAGGATCTGGGGCCCAGCGCACCGACTGGCTGTGTTGTCGTCGGCGCGATAGCGGTGCTATCGCTTCTCCTCCGCCTTGCCACTCGGCGCGCTGAGCCCCAGATTCCGACGTAGTCTGAGCGGCGTGGCCGACAAACTCATCCTCGACGACGACGAGTGGCGCCGCCGCCTCACCCCTCCGGAGTACGACGTCCTCCGCCGCCACGGCACCGAACGCGCCGGCGCCGGCTGCTTCGTCGGTACCCACGAGCCCGGGACGTACATCTGCGCGGGCTGCGCCAATCCGCTGTTCAAGAGCGGCGAGAAGTTCGAGTCGGGGACCGGGTGGCCGTCGTTCAGCCGGCCGGTCTCGGACGACTCGGTCACCACCGTCGAGGACCGGTCCTGGCTCATGGTGCGGACCGAGGTCCGGTGCGCGCGCTGCGACGGGCACCTCGGGCACGTGTTCGACGACGGCCCGCCGCCGACCGGACTGCGCTACTGCATGAACAGCGTCGCGATGCGGCATGTCCCCGCTGACGCGGACTTGCCCCAACTCGTCACTGCATAACTCTCATCCTCCCGGTATCCTCCCGCCACGCAACTGTGGCGGGCTTCCGTCGTTGCACTCGGCACAGACCCGGGAGGTGGCAGCGTGCGAGTGACGGCGGCAGGGCGGTGGGTCGTCGCGCTCGCGGTGCTCGCCGGCGTCGCAACCCAGGCCGGCGCCGCTGCGCCGCCGCCGCTCCCCGGGGTGTCGAAGCCGCCCGTCGCCGACATCCGCCTGGCTGACCACCCGATGCGCGTCCCCGACGGGACGCCGCCCGACGCGATCGGCAACCTGCTCCGTTCGACGCTCGCGGGCAGCAACAAGTACACCCTCAACACCTGGTGGACGCGGTACATGAGCGGCATCGAGCCGTACCAGGTGGCCGGCGAGCGCGCGCGGACGACGAACACCATCGACTCCGAAGAGGTGCGCCGCTACACGAGCGTCGCGTACGCCCTCGCCGTCACGCTCGCGACCGGCGCGTACGACCCGACCGTCACCGGTCTCGACGCCGTCGGCGCGACCGAGCGCGTCGTCGAGCTCGTCGACTACGTGACCTCGACCCACACCGCGAACCTCGCGGGCGACTACGGCTGGGGCGGCTCCGTCCAGTCCGGCATGTGGGCGGGGCAGATCGCCACCGCGGGCTGGCTCATCGGCGCGGCGCTGCCCGCGGCGACGCAGGCGTTCGTCGGACGGATGCTCGAGTACGAGGCCGACGTCATCACCGCCCGCAAGGTGCACTACCTGCGCGACCGCGCCGGTCACCTCATCACGCCCGGCAACAGCGGCGCCGAGGAGCTGGCCTGGGACGGGTTCGCGCTGTGGACCGCCGTCGAGCTGCTGCCGCACCACTACCGCCGGTCGGTGTGGGCGCAGGCGGCGTACCAGCGCTTCGTCGGCGCGTACGCCCGCCCGGCCGACGTGACCTCGACGCGGGTCGTCAACGGTCACACGCTGCGGTGGTGGCTCGGCGGGAGCAACGCGGAGTCCAACGGCTTCGTCGTCAACCACCACCGGGTCAACCCGGACTACACGACCGACATCTCGCTGTGGGCAGCGCCCGTGTCGGGCATCGTCGGCGACGGCGTCCCGGCCGCGATGCTCGAAGGTGCGGACACGACCTACCGGGCACTGACGGGATATTCCTTCAGCAGCCCGCCGGCCCGGGCGCCCGGCGGCACCGTCTACAAGCCCGGCTCGACCGCCGTCTACTACCCGAGCGGCGCCGACTGGGGTGCCCACCGTGAGGTCGTCTACGCCTCGCTCGACGTGCAGAGCGCGGTGCTCGCGCCGGCCTGGCAGGTGCGCGCGAAGGCGACGAAGTGGGCGGTCCAGCACCTCAACGTGACCCGGACGATGCAAGCCCGCTACTCGACCGGGCAGATCTACGGCCCGCTGACCGAGGACCACTACCGGGCCCGCGAGGAGCACGCGGCGTTCCTGCTCGGGACGGCGTACCTCACCTGGTGGCTCGGGGCGAACAGCCGCCTCGACGTGGACGGCAACAAGGCGGAGTCGAAGACCGCGGTGTGGTGAACATCACCCGGTATAGCCCAAACGGACGATAGACAACGCTCCCCGCAGTACCGCACGCTCCATTGGCCCGGCCTGACCGCATTTCGGAGGACATCGTGCGTCGTGCTCTCGCCCTGCTCGCCGCGGCCTCGCTGGCCGGCGCGGCCCTGACGGCCGCGAGCGCGTCCGCCGCCCCCTCCGACACGGCCGCCGCGCGCCGCAGCGCGCGCGTCTGTGCCGCGCCGACCCGCGCCGGCGTCGCCGCCTGCCACGCCCGCGTCGTCGTCGACGCCAACGGCAAGCCTGTCGCGACGCCCGCGGCCACGACACCGTCGGGTTACTGGCCGGCCGACTTGGTCAGCGCGTACCACGTCCCGACCAGCGCGACGACGAACACCATCGCGATCGTCGACGCGTACAACGACCCGACCGCGGAGAGCGACCTCGCGACGTACCGCGCACAGTTCGGCCTGCCACCGTGCACCAAGGCGAACGGCTGCCTCTCCATCGTCAACCAGAACGGCGCCGCGTCACCGCTGCCCGCGAACAACGGCGGCTGGGCGCAGGAGATCGCGCTCGACCTCGAGATGGCGTCGGCGATCTGCCCGTCCTGTCGCCTGCTCCTCGTCGAGGCGAACAGCAACTACTTCACCGACCTGGCCGCGGCCGTCGACCAGGCTGCTGCGACCCCCGGCGTCGTCGCGATCAGCAACAGCTACGGCGGCGGCGAGTTCTCGCAGGAGACGTCGTCGACGTACGGCGGGCACTTCAACCACTCCGGCATCGCGATCACCGTGAGCAGCGGTGACGCGGGCTACGGCGTCGAGTTCCCGGCCGCGTCGCAGTACGTCACCGCCGTCGGCGGCACGACGCTGACCCGCGCGACGAATACCCGCGGCTGGTCGGAGTCGGTGTGGAGCGGTGCGGGCTCGGGCTGCTCGGCGTACGCGCCGAAGCCGTCCTGGCAGGTCAGCCCGGCCTGCTCGCGGCGCACCGTCGCCGACGTGTCCGCGGTCGCCGACCCCAACACCGGCGTCGCCGTGTTCGGCCCGACGGGCAATACCGGCACCGGCCCGAGCGGCTGGATGGTCTTCGGCGGCACCAGCGCGAGCGCCCCGATCGTCGCGGGCATGTACGCGCTCGGCACCGCGGTCGGCACGTACGCCTACCCGGCGCAGAAGGCGTACGCCAACACCGCCTCGCTCTACGACGTGACGACCGGCAGCAACGGGCGCTGCACCCGCGGCAAGAACACGAGCGGCGCGTACCTGTGCGCCGGCAAGACCGGCTACGACGGCCCGAGCGGGCTCGGCACGCCGAACGGCGTCGGCGCGTTCTAGGGGTCTGGCGAAACGCGCGTCGCGGCGTGCGTCGCCAGCCCACATCTCGTGATCTTGGCGATGTTCTGCACGCATATGGTGCACAACCTCGCCAAGATCACGAAGTTCTGGGACAGCCGAACCGATCCGGGCCGTTTCGCCAAGCCCTGCTAGAAGACCGGGATGATGTCCTCGGCGGAGATGTCGCTCACGTCGACGCCGTCGAGGTCGAGCTCCGGGATCGCGGGGAACGCGATGCCCCAGCGCTCGACGATGGCCCGCACCTTCGCGATGGCGACCCGCCAGTTCTCCGCCTGCTCGTCGTACGTCAGGACACCGAGGCCCGCGGATCGCGCGTAGTCGATGAGGACGCGGTGGTTGTCGAGGAAGTACGGCGGCAGGTCCCAGAACTGGCCCGGCGGCTCCCACAGGATCATCGACAGGAAGACGAACCCGGCGCGGAGCTGCCGGGTGATGTGCTCCTTGTGCTCGTCGGTGAGGCCCGGCCAGTCGTTCTCCAGGAGCGTCATGCAGATCTGCAGGTGGCGGCTCTCGTCACGGCCGATCCGCTTGAACACCTCGTGGAACACCGGGTGCTTCGCGCCCGTCGCCATGCCGCGGAACAGCGTCGACGACGCGACCTCGCCCATCATGAACGACGTGAACAGCACCGCCATCGGGTACTTGCCGAGGCTCTTGGAGTAGCCGGTCCAGTAGCGGCCGCCGTTGTGGTAGAGCCAGGCGATGTTGTTGTGGGCGGCGTGTTCGAGGTCGTCCTGCGGCTCCCAGTCGAGCGGTCCGCCGGGCCACAGCTTGGTGATCGCGCGCTGGCAGCACTCCTCGTGGTTCATCTCGTCGCGGGTGATCGAGAAGAAGC
>CBQZLL010000168.1:0-7066 GCA_967749945.1 uncultured Frankiaceae bacterium | reverse complement strand
GCGATGTTCTGCACGCATATGGTGCACAACCTCGCCAAGATCACGAAGTTCTGGGGTAGGCCGAACCGATCCGGGCCGTTTCGCCAAGGCCTACTAGGCAGAAAGCGGCACCCGCCCGTTCCTCCGGTGGCGAGTCCGGAGTCACGGACGGGTGCACGTCTGTTGTGGCAGTCAGCGTTGTCAGGTGTTGTTGCAGAGTCCGCTGCTGGGGGTCGTCGACACAGTGTCGGTCTGCGCGGAGGACTGCCAGCTCCCCACGACGGCTCGGATCGTGTAGGTGTAGGTCTTGTTCGATCCGGTCACCGCGTTCGAGTCGTGGTATGTGACGGTCGTTCGACCACTGACGTTGTAGGTCTGGGTCGTCGTCGACGGCGCGGTACGCACGATCTTGTAGCCCGTGACCGCGGTCGTCGGCGATGCCGTCCAGCTCAAGTCGGCTTGCGAGCTCGCGACTCCGGGACTCGTGCACACTGCGCTGAAGCCTGTGGTCGGTGAGAGGGATCCTGCTTTCGCGGCTGACTTTCCGCCGCCGTTGGAGGCCCAGTTCGCTGCCGCGAGGGCCGGCGACGCGACCGCCCACAGTGCGGCCGTCACCGCCATCCCCGTGACTATCGCCCTGGACTTCATGACAGCTTGCCTCTCTCTCGTGCCCGGATCGTCTCTGCGCGGGTCAGCCGGAGGCCGCGGTGACCGATGCGTTGGCGAAGGTGAACGTCGCGTTCTGGCAGCCGTCGTCCGAGTCGGCCGCCATCGTCACGACGTTGGTCGTGGTCGTGTACGTCGCGGTGCTGTTCGCGGCGATCGAGAGCAGAGGAGTCCCCGACACGCTGAGCGCACTCGTTGAGACGTGGGCAGTTGAGACGGTGCACGTCGTCCCGTTATTCGCGCCGCTGATCGACGCGGGCGCGCTCTGCGCCGCGAGCACGATGCTCGTGACCGTCACCGAGTACGGGTTGGGGTTCGTAATCGTGATCGCGAGCGGAGCCGTCGCGGTCGCGGTCGGGTACAGGAGAGTCGTCGACGGCGTCGCGGTACCTGCCGTCACGCCCTGCGCCGCGCCGGCCTTCGCCGACGCCGTGCCGACGCCGTTCGAGGACCACGCCGCGATCGCGACGCCGGCGCCGAGGGTCACCGCGATGACGCCGCTGAGCACCGATGCGCGCGCCGTCCACTTCGCCGCGGCCGTGCGCTGTCGCTTGGCGGTCCGCCGGTACGCGCGCGTGGGCTGCGACGTCTCCTCGATCGAGAAGTTCAGGGTGCGCCTCGGCGCGAACGCCTTGAGGGCTTCCATCTCCAGCATGATGTTCATGCCTTCACCGCCGTTCCTGAGTAGCTGAGCGTCCACGTTGCTGCGCTGCAGGCGTTCGCGACCGAGTCCGCGAGGTGGACGTCGACCGTCGTGGTAGCCGTGCTCCGGCCCTCGACAGTCAACGGAGTGAACGCGCCGACCGAGACAGCACTCCCGGGGCACGAGGCGTTCGCGGCGGCCACCTGCACTGACAGGGTCTGCACGCGGATCGCCTGAGAGTTCGGGTTGTCGATCGTGAGTACGAGTGGACGAGTCGCACCCGGCGCCAGGCCGGTCACCGCGCCCTGGATCGAGAAGGTCTTGCCCTTCTCGTCCTTGTCCTTGGTCTTGCCGTTCGCGTTGCCGCTGCCGGTCGACACTGCGCCGGACTCGCCGCCGTTCGGCGTCGTCCCCGCCGCCTGCGTCGCCGGCGCATTGTGCGAGGCGTTGGTCACGACGACCGCCACCGCCGCACCGCTACCGATCGCCGCTGCGAACACGAGCGACACGATCGCCGGCCGGTGGCTCGCCAGGTTCTCGAACATGCTCGCCTCCTCTCTGCGGACGTCGGACTTACCGGCGGGTGACTGTGGGGAGGGCCGCCCTCCGGCGGCCCTCCCACCCTTCGTCAGGGGATCGTCGGCGTGGCACCGGTCGACGTCGCGGTGGCGGAGAGCGCCACGGCGAAGGTCAGGTCGGCACACGAGTTCGCCGCGCCGTTGCCCATGTTGAGCCCGCCCGCGATCGTCAGTTCGGCGCTGGTCGCGTCGCCCTCGACGACCACACCAACCGGCGGCGCGAGAGTCAGATCACACGTGAGTGAAAGGTCGGTCGGCTGGTCCTCTCCGGGAACCCCGTAGTTGCCGAGGTTCAGGTCGGCAGCGTCGAACACCGCAGGCATCGACCAGGCCGAGAGAGCCGCGTTGTAGTGGTTGGGGTTCGTGACCTCGACGACGATGTCGCTCGACGCGAGCGGGTACACCTTCGACGTGGTCGTGCCGGCGGTGAAGGTGACGTCCGAGATCGCCTCCGACGTCGCTGTGCCGAAGCCGGAGCCGGTCGAGGTCCAGGCGGCGAACGCGATGCCGGCAGTGGTCGCGGCGGCAACGCCGGCCGCGACGATCGAGGTACGACGAGTGAACTTGCGCATTGGGGAACTCCCTGTCCGTTGACGACGTGAAGTGGGCTTGGAGGGCTCCGTGCCCACTCGCCCGATCCGCCGACGGGTGGCAGGGATCCGATCGCGATCCGTTGCCCGAGGTCGCCACCGGGTTTCCCTGGCCAGGGGGCCGGCGCTTGTTCCGTCGTGCTGGTAGCACTCTGCCAACGTCACCCGGGCGCTGACATCGGGAGATCGCTCGTACTTGAGTCCGCGATCGGTCAACGTGCTGGTCGCCTCGGACTACTCGCAGATGGCCCAGACGTATCACGGCAAATCGAGACTTTGGGCACGAACTGCGCAGCGCCGTTCGGTCCAATACGGGACCGAGAGCGTCGCGACGAGGCCGGCGGGGGTCGCTCCCCTGCGGTACGACCCGAAGCTCGACCGGATGTCGGACCACTCGCGGTCGCCAGCGGTTTCGGCCGGCCGGAGGCGCAACCCGCTACGGCGAGCACCGACCGTAGGACGCGATGCTGGGAACGCGCTGGGTGCGATCTGTCAGTTCTGCTTCGCGGAACACCTCGCGGACGTCAGGCCCGCCGACGCGGCGGTCAGCACGACGGACGGGTTCGAGCCGGACGCGGTCCAGGTGAACGATGCCGTCTCCGCCGCGCCGCTCGCGAACGTCAGCGACGTCGGCGCGAACGAGCCCTTGCTCGCCGGCGCCGCCGACAGCGTGACGGTCGGCGTGCCGGTCAGCGTCACCGTGTTGCCGTACGCGTCCCTGTCGCGGCTCACCTTCGCGACGAACGTCCCGCCCGACGCGCTGATCGTGATGGTCCCCGTCGCGCAGCTCGGCGTCGCGCTCGTGAAGCGCAGCACGCCGATCGCGGCGGCGACGGTGAACGACGCCGAGCCCCGGCGGGCGCCCTCGGTGGCGGTCAGTGTCGCGCTGCCCGCGGCGTACGCGGTCGCGTTGAGCGCGGTCGTGCTCGCGCCGCTGGTGAACGCCACCGACGCCGCCGGGTAGACCGGCGCGGTGCCGCCCGGACTCGCGGACAACCCCGACCAGGCCAGCGCCTTCGTCCCGGTGTACGCCGTGTCGGTGACGAGCGACCCGGCGCTCCACTTCTTCGCGGTCACCTTGAGGCCGAACGCCGTCCCCGCCGTCACCGGCCCGATCGCGCCGCCGGTCGTCGTCGTCAGCGCGAGCAGGTCGGGCGTCGCCGCCGGTGTCGCGAACGCGGTCGGCGTCGTCGTCCACGCGGTGCCGGGCAGCGCGGTCGTCACGGCGTACGTGTTGACGGTGCCCGGCAGCGCGGCGGTGTCGGTGCACGTCGCCGTCGTGACGGTGCAGACGGCGTGGTTGTCGGTGGTGTTCGTGACGGCGTACGCGGCGCCGGCGAGCTGGCCGGACGGCGGCGTCCACGACAGCGTGACCGTCGTCGGGTCGGTCGCGGTCGCGGCCGGCGATCCGGCGGCGGCAAGGGTGGCCGCGGTGAACGAGGCGTTCGCCTGCGTCGAGGTCAGCGCGTAGTACGCGGCCGCCGCGGTCGCGACGGAGACGGTGGCGACCGCGGCCGTCGCGACGACCGCGGTCCGGCGCAGGCGTCGGGTCATGCCCGGCCCGTCACGCGCAGTGGCACGACGACGGTCGCGCCCTGGCAGCTGCCGTCAGCGGTGATGCCCATCGTGACGACGCCCGCCAGCGTCGCCGAGGCGGTGTCGTTCGCGGGCACGGTGAAGGGCAGCCCGCTCGCCGGTTGGGCGACGGTGAGCGCCGCGTTCGCGCAGCCGGAGACGACGGGGGTCCCCGCGGAGACGGCGGAGACGGCGAGCGGCGTGTCGTACGGATTGGTCACCGTCACGGTGACCGACCCGCCCGCGCCGCCCGGATACAAGGCGGTCGAGACGGTGCCGGCGACCGCGAGCGCGACGGTCCGGGTGGCCTCGGGCGCCGCACCGCCGGTGCCGGAGCCACCGACGCCCGCCGCGTAGAAGGCGTGCCCGACGCCCGCGAGCAGCATCAGGACCGCGACCGTCCCGGGGACGAGGGTCAGCGCCCGGCGTCCGCGACGCCGCCGAACGTCAGCGGGAACGTCGCGCCCGGGCACCCGCTCTGGTCCTCGGCCAGCGAGTCGAGCAGGACGACCGGAACGGTGACGGTCACCGTCGAGAGCGCGGGCGCGGCGACCGGCGGGCCGCCGTACGCCCCGACGTCGAGCAGCCGAGCCGGGCAGGGCGCGCGGTCCGGCGGGCCGACCGTCGTCGTCACCGTACGGACCCGGACCGGGAACGGGTTCGGGTTGCGCACTGCGAGCGACATCGTGACCGGGGTCCCCGGAGCCAGGCCAGCGACCCGGCCGGAGATCGCCAGCGGCTCGCCCCGCGTCGGGACCGAGCCCGAACCGGTGACGACGCCGGTGCCGTCCGGCGTACGCGCCGCGGGCGCGGCGGGCCGCCCGCGGAGGCTCGCCGCCACCGTCGCCGTCAGGCCGGCACCGGCGAGGAGGACCGGCAGCAGGACGGCGAACCGGCGCCACCGCATCGCCGCTCCTCCTCTCGGCACGGGACTTCAACGGGAGCGTCCTCAGGACGCGGAGTAGGTGATCGTCAGCGAGGCACCGGCGCACGCCGTCTGGTCGACGGTCGTGCTGTCCACCATCGCGACGGGCACGGTGACGGTGGTCGTGCCGTTCGCGGCGAGCACGCCGGCGGGCAGCGTCCCCGTGCCGCTGAGCCCGGCGACGGCGTTCGTCGCGCAGCCGGCCGGGCCGGTCACGCTCGACACCGCGATGGTCTTGGCGCCGTAGCCGACGGCGTACGCGTTCGGGTTGGTGAACGTCACGGTCGCGTCGACCGCGGAGCCACCCGGGACGAGCCCGCTCACCGTGGACCCGCCGAACGTGATGTCCAGCGAGGTGTTCGCGGCGGCGCTGGCCGCACCGGTCCCCGACGACGCCACGCCCGCGGTGTAGTACGCGTAAGCAATGCCGCTGGCGACGAGCGCGGCGGCCGCTCCGGCGACGAGGACGAGGGTCGAGCGCTTGCGGATCGTGGGCATCGGCTCTCCATCTGGGCACGGATCTGGCTTGGCAGATGAAGGTTCGGCGGAACGGCGCGCGTGGCACATCGCACGTTGGAACCGGATCTGAGCGCCAGTCCGGATCAGGACCTATGGCCCTAGTCGACTACAGCACTTCGGACATGCCAAAGGGCGCGCTACCAGTCTGAAGCCGGGCGCTCCCGGCCGCGCGTTACGCCGTTCGGCCCAGTCCTACTGGGCCCAATAGGCGAGTCGCCAGGCTACGGACGCGCACTCGGACGGCGTGGCCGCGGCGAGCCGGACCGGGACCGTGATCCGCGCGGCTCCGCCGACCGGGACGGTCAGCGCGCCGTGCCAGGTCCCCACGCTGAGGTATCCGGCCGCGCAGGAGCGCGGCCCGGACGTGCCCGTCGACGTCGTCGTCACGGTGCTCATCCGGGCCGGGGCGTTGCCGGTGTTCCGCAGGGTCACCGTGAGCGGCACACTCGGCCCGCCCGGTACGACTCCGGCGACGTCACCGCTGACGTGCAGCGTCGCGACCGCGTCCGCGGGCCGCGTCGCGAGGACCATCTCGTGCGCGCCGACGCCGAACGCGGTCGCGGCCCCGACGCCCGCGCAGAAGGCGGCCGCGCGCGCCACCGCGACCGCGACAAGCCGCGCCCCTGTCCTGAGAACCGCCACCCTCTGTGGATCGGGACGTCACCGTTTGGACAGGTCACTCTCCCGGGCGAGTCGGACGTCCCGGACCTATTAGGGTCGAAAGTCCCTCCGTGCGCGGCGATCGGTCGTGCGACCTACCTTTCCGGCACGCGACGGCAACTGGGTGGCGCGTCCTCGTCGGAGTTCGGCGACAGGCGGAAGCAGACGTCACGGGCCCGGTCGAGCGCGAGCGAGGCGCGGCAACCCGCGAAGTTCATCGGCGCGAGCGAGCCGTCGTCGGGTGCGAACGAGTCGCAGAACGTCCCGCGGTACGCCGCCCACTGGCGCTGCGCGCGGTCGAGCACGGCCCGGTTGGCGCCGGTGCTCTGCGCCCGCGCATCGGCCAGGACGGCGTCGAGCGTTGCCTCGGCGTCGTGCGCCTCGGCGGCCGCGCACTCATTGAGCCGGACCTGGGTCTGCGCGGTGTCGAAGCACGCCGTGTCGGTCGGCGACGGCGTCGGCGAGGGCCGCACCACGGCATGCCGGGTGCGCTCGCGGACGCCGTAGCGGTAGCCGGCGAACGCGGTCGCACAGGCCACCGCAACGGCCGCGGCCACCAGAGTCACGACCAGGCCCCGTCCGGTCACGACGAGTCCTGACGATCCCTGTTGCGGCTCGGTTGCACGCGCTTCGGCTCGCCCGCCATCTTCGGGAACTGCGGCGGGTACGGCGCGTCGCCCTCGCCGCTGCGTTCGTACAGGTCGAGCAACGGCTCCAGGCTCATCGCCGCGTCGTCGATGCCCGCGTGCCGGTCGCCGACGTCGGCGAACCGCGCGGGCATCGTCGCGATGGTGAAGTCGGCGTTCGTCGCGTCGGCGGCCTCGTCCCAGGTCAGCGGCGCGGACACCTGCGCGTCGGGTCGCGCGCGCACGCTGTACGCGCTGGCGATCGTCTGGTCGCGGGCCATCCGGTTGAAGTCGAGGAACACGCG
>CBQZLL010000167.1:0-7186 GCA_967749945.1 uncultured Frankiaceae bacterium | reverse complement strand
ACGGTGTCGACGAGCGGGCGGGCGCGTTCCACGGTGGCGCGCACCGCGCCGGACCGCGGCATCGCGCACCCGGCGACGAACGCGCCGAAGATCATGTGGAGGCCGATCCATTCGCTGGCCGCGGCGCAGAGGAGCGCGATGCCGATCGTGATGCCCGCGGACGACAGCAACCGGTACGCCGCCGGTCGGCGGAGCAACGTGCGCAGCCCGCCGAGCACGGCGACGGCGAGGCCGAGGCCGAGGGCCATGACGCGGATCGTCGGCGCGAGCCCGTGGTTGCGAGTGATGGCGACGACGAACGACAGCCCGATCCACGCGGTCAGGTCGTCGACCGCGGCGGAGACGACCGCGAGCTGCCCGATCGGTGCGTCGAGCAACCCCTTGTCGACGAGGATCCGCCCGAGGACAGGGAATGCCGTGATGCTCATGGCCGCGCCGAGGAACAGGCAGAACGGCGCGAACTCGCCGCGCGGTCCCAGCGTTCCGGTCAGCGCCAACGCGAGGAAGCAGCCGGAGACGAACGGCACCGCGATCGACGCGTGGCTGACCCACACCGCGGCGCGGGTGCGCTCGCGAACGCGGCCGAGGTCGAGGTGCACCCCGAGGGCGAACGCGAACAGCGCGACGCCGACGTTCGCGAGGGTGCCGATCTGGCCGACCACCGGGCCCGGCAGCAGCCGGTCCACGAGACCTGGGGCGATCGCGCCGAGCGCGGACGGGCCGAGCAGGACCGCGGTCGTGATCTCGCCGACGACCGCGGGTTGCCGCAGCTTCTTGGCCGCCCAGCCACCGAACGCGCAGAGCAGCGCGATGCCCGCGATCACCGCGAGGACGTGCCAGACCGGCACGACCGCCGCCGCCGCCGCGGGTGCGGACGTGACCGTCGCGGGCCGGGCGGAGCGAAGGTGGCTCGCGACCCAGACCAGCCCGAGTGCGGTCCCGATGAACGCGACGTACAGCCCGGCCTGACCCCGGCTCGGCGCGCGGACCGGCGGTCCGATCGTGTCGTTCGCGTTCTGGGTCATGGCGGCGAAGTATCGGCCGGCGACGCGCCGGTTTCAATGGGCCCGGGCGGGCCGGGAACCAATTCCGGAGTGCCCGGTGGAGGCGTTTCGGATGCGGCATGGCGAGAATTCGCCAACCACCCGGGCGAGGCAGCGCCCAGTCGTGCGTACGAGCGGATCCGAGCAGCGGAAATGCAGCCGGCACGCAGTCAGGAGCGTGGCGAAAAATCGCCTCCGCCTGGTCAATCGTTCCTCTTGCGACGCCGCGTCGACGCGTGCGACGTTGCCTCCCAACGTGCTACGACCGTAAGGGGCCAATCGCATGACGACGACCGACGACGACCTGACCGTGACCGACGTTCCGTCGGACGCCTCCGGTTTCACGAAGGTGTGCAACGAGGTCGGGCACGACCAGCTCCGCCGGTGGTCGCAGACGTTCCGTCGTCGCGGCATCGTGACGGTCACCGACCTGCTGCCGCTCGAGCTGCGCGACACCATGCGCGCCGAGGCGGTGTCGTTGCTCGACCGGTTCGCCGAACGCCGCGACCTGCGGCTCGCGACGACCGACTACACGCGCCGGTCGATGTCGGTCGTGACGAGCGAGACGATCGGCCCGAACAGCGCGGTCCTGCGCGACCTCTACGGCAACGGTGACCTCAGGGCCAACCTCGAGTCGATCGCCCGCGAGTCGCTGCACGACTGCCCCAAGCTCGACGAGGAGTTCCTCATCTCGCGGCACGAGAAGGCGGGCGACACCCACGGCTGGCACTGGGGCGACTTCAGCTTCGCGCTGATCTGGGTCCTCGTCGCGCCGCCGATCGACGCCGGCGGCCTGCTCCAGTGCGTGCCGCACACCGACTGGAACAAGGCCGAGCCGAACATCTACCGCTACCTCGTCGAGAACCAGATCGACACGTACGTCTTCGAGTCCGGTGACGTGTACTTCCTGCGGACCGACACGACGCTGCACCGCACGCTGCCGCTCCGCGAGGACGTCACGCGAATCATGCTCAACATGACGTACGCCGGTGAACGTGACCTCGGGGCCAACCTGGTCGGCGACGACCGCTGGTGGAGTGACACGGACGCCTCGGACGCGGCCGTCATCGAGCCGTACCTCTAACCACCAACCAACCCACCCACCCACTCACCGGACGAATCGCCCTGGAGGCATCCCCATGACCGAGTTGGTCGACGACGCCGTCGTCACGCATTTCGAGGATGCCGAACCCGGCGTCCGCCGGCGACTCGCGCTCGCCGATCCGGCGGTCAAGTCGTATCTCGACGAGGTTCTCACCCGGATCGCGTCGAACCGCGCCGTCGAGCACCCGTTCCTCAACGAGTACCGCATCCGGACGCTCGACCCGAAGCAGGAGCGGCACCTGTTCTCGGAGTGCTTCTACTTCTTCCGCTACCTGCCGTTCTACATCACCGGGATGGCGATCAAGTCGCGGGACGAGATGATCCTGCGGGAGATCGTCCTCAACGTCGTCGACGAGGTCGGCGAGGACCCCACGCACTCGACCATCTTCAAGAACTTCCTCGCGGCCATCGGCATCACCCAGTCCGACCTCGACGACTACCCGCCACTCGACGAGACGACCGCGCTCAACGAGGGCATCCGGCGCCTCTACACCGAGACGTCGATCACCAAGGCACTCGGCGCGCTGTACGCCGACGAGACGATGTCCGCGATCATGGTGAGCAAGCTCAACGACGGCCTCGCCAACCAGGGCTACGACGAGGACATCCGGAAGTTCTGGGCGATGCACGCGACGCTCGAGGTCGGCCACAGCAACTCGGTGTTCAACGCCATCGCGCCGTACGTACACGAGGCGGAGGCGCGCGAGCTGTTCGAGGAGGGCGCGTTCGAGTTCCTGCGTCTCGTCGAGAGCTACTGGGACGCGGTGCAGCGCCTGGTCGGCTGGGCCTGAGCGCCATGGGCGGGCTCGCAACCATCCCCGCGGGCGCGACGATCCCGACGACGACGGTGCACGGGGTGTCGGTCTCGATCCCGGACATCGAGTCACTCGTCGGGTTCGAGGAGAAGGACGAGGCGACGCTGCGGCGGATCCCGCGGGGCTACCCGCGGTTCCGCGCGCACCCGTACGTCGCGCTGCTGACCGGTGTCCTGGCCGAGCGGTCGGGGCACCCGTTGCTGCTGACCCGGTCGCCCCGCGTTGCCGCGAACGCCGCCGCGTACGCAGGGCTCGGTGCCGGCGCCGTGCTCGACGTCGAGGGCGTTCCCGGCGTCGCGCTCCCCGCGGACTCCGGTGCCGAACAGCGCCTCCGCGACTTCGTGCAGCACACGGGCGGCCACTTCTCGTCGCGGGAGGCCGAGGACCTGCTCCTCGCCCGCGGCCTGCTTGCCGAGCGACAGCCCGAGTCCGCAGACACCGACGACCCCGAGCGCCACATCGCGCGCGTGCTCGCGGCGGCGTACGGCGCGAGCGGCGAGGCCGACGTCACGGTCCACAACAGCGGCATGAACGCGGTCTACGCCGCCATCGCCGCCGTCAGCGAGGTCCAGCGCGACCGCGGCCGCCGCCGGTGGCTGCAGCTCGGCTGGATCTTCTTCGACACGGTGAAGCTGCTCGAGAAGCGGGTGCTCGACGTCGACCACGAGACGCTCGCGAGCGCGTTCGACGTCGACGCGGTCGCGCGCGCCGTCGATGCGTTCCCCGGCGAACTGGCCGGCATCGTCGCCGAGGTCCCGAGCAACCCGTTGCTGCAGACGCCGGACGTGCCCGCGCTGCGCGAGATCGCGGACCGCGCGGGGTGTGCGCTCGTCCTCGACGCGACGATCGCGACGCCGTTCAACGTCGAGGTGCTCGGCTACGCCGACGTCGTCTGCGAGAGCCTGACCAAGTACGCGACCGGGTCCGCGGATGTGCTCTTGGGCGCCGCTGTCGTCAACCCGACGTCCGCGTACGCCGAGGTGTTGCGGCCCGCGATCCGTGCGCACGGCGAGCGGCCGTACGTCCGCGACGCGGCGCGGGTCGCGTACCGCATCGACGGCTACGGCGACCGCATCCGGCACGTCAACAAGAGCGCGACGGCGCTCGCCGAGTACTTCTCTGGACAACCCGCGGTACGCCACGTGCATTGGGCGTACGAGGAGCGGTCGGCCGCGAACTACCGCCAGGTCGAGCGAGCGCCCGAGTCCCCGGGAGGCCTGCTCATGCTCGACCTGGCGGTACCCGTCGAACGCGTATACGACAGCCTCGCCGTCGCGAAGGGTCCGAGCTTCGGCGCCGAGTTCACCATGGCGTCCGCGCAGATCTTCACCGCCCACTACGAGCTGCTCGAGACGGAGCAGGGGCGGCAGGAGCTCGCGCGCCACGGGCTGCACAGGGACATGCTCCGCGTCTCGGTCGGCGTCGAGGACGTGGACGAGATCGTCGCGACGTTCGACGACGCGTTCGCGCGAGCGCGCCCATGAGCGAGTCCCTGTACCTCAAGCCGAACGTCGTCCTGCAGCCGCTGGTCGACCGGTGGTGGGCGTGGAGCCACCTCATCCCGCCGGTCACGCTCGGCCTCAATCACACCAAGCGGCACCTGCGGATCATGGACTCGTACGTCAACGCACCGCACGTGCACGCCGCCGCGGTCGCGGAACGCGGTATGGCGGGCGGGCCGTTCATCGACCTCGGCGGCGAGCGGGCCGACGACATCAAGGCGCTCGCCGAGCACATCAGGGACCGGCGCGCGGGACTCCTCGACCTCTGCACGGCTTTGCAGCGCATCCCGGAGCTGCTCGACCGCGAGGCGCACGGCTTCTCGCTCGACGGCCTCTACGCCCAGCTCCCGCCGGAGGTGCGCGGCTACGTCGAGCTGTCGTACGACGTCCGCAACCAGCCGTGGTTCCGCCTGCTGGAGCCGCTCCTCTACGCGAGCCCGCACTACGACCAGAGCGCGCAGAGCATCGCGATATTCGAGATCGCGGGCGACCAGCGACCGTTCGTCCTCAGCACGCCGTCGCTCGACGCTCCGGGTCGCGTCCACCTCGACCTGCCGTTCGCCTCACCCGCGGTCGACGCGCTGGCCCGGCTCAAGTGGCACCCGCGCCCGTTCGGCGAAGTACGCGACCTGCTCGGCGTCGACGACGAGCAGGCGGACGACCTCGCGCGGATGTTCACGGCGTCGGCACCGCCGCCGTCGGCCCCCGCGTACGACGGTCCCGGCGTGCGGTGGCGCTACTTCGGGCACGGGTGCGTGCTGGTCGAAGCCGGCGGGCGGTCGGTGCTCACCGACCCGCTCGTCGCGTACGACCACGGCGGACCGGTCGAGCGGTACACGTACCACGACCTGCCCGAGCGGATCGACGCGGTGCTCGTCAGCCACGCGCACCAGGACCACACGATGCTCGAGACGTTGCTGCAGCTCCGCCACCGGATCGGCACCGTCGTCGTCCCCCGGTCGAACGGCGGGTCGCTGCAGGACCCGTCGCTGAAGCTACTGCTGCAGGCCGTCGGGTTCCCGAACGTCGTCGAGGTGCAGGAGTTCGACACGGTCGACCTGGGCGACATCGTCGTCCGCGCGATGCCGTTCGTCGGCGAGCACGCCGACCTCGACATCCGGGCGAAGTCGACGTACCTCGTCGAGGCGCGCGGCAAGCGCATCTACTTCGCGGCCGACACGTGCAACGTCGAGCCCGCGGTGTACCAGCGGGTCCGCGAGTTCGTCGGGCCGGTCGACGTGGTGTTCCTCGGGATGGAGTGCGACGGCGCGCCACTGCACTGGCTCTACGGCCCGCTGCTCATGATGCCGCCGTCGCCGAAGAACCGGCAGATGGAGCAGTCGCGGACGCTCTCGGGCTCGGACTCGCCGAAGGCGATCGACCTGGTCCGCACGCTCGGCGCGAGCGAGGCGTACGTCTACTCGATGGGCCAGGAGCCGTGGCTCCGCTGGCTGCTCGAGCTCGTCTACACCGACGAGTCGTTGCCGATCGTCGAGTCGAACGCATTCGTCGCGTGGTGCCGGTCGTCGGGCATCGAGGCGGCCCGGCTCTTCGGGCGCCACGAGTCGTACCTGCGGTAGGCGCGCCAACCGCCGGCCACCACGCATTTCGTGATCTTGGCGAGGTTCTGCGCGCATACGGTGCAAACCATCGCCAAGATCACGAAAAGTTGGGCGCCGGCGGCGGCGGGGCGCCGCCGCTCAGTCGATCAGGCCGAGGCGGATCGCGCGGGCGACCGCGTGTGTGCGGTGCGTGGCGTCGAGCCGGCGTGTCGCGCGCTCGATCAGGTGGTTGACGGCCGCCGTTGTCGTACCGACCCGCCGGGCGATCTCCTTGCTGCTCAAGCCCTCGGCGAGCAGCTCCAGGGTGCGGATCTGCGCGTCGCTCAAGCCGCCGCTGGGCTCCTCCTCGCGTCGCGCTGTCTCGACGAGCGGCCCGATCAACGACGGCTGCACCGCGATGTCGCCCTGCTTCACGCGGTCCAGCGCGTCGTACAGCTCGTCCGCGG
Organism: uncultured Frankiaceae bacterium; assembly: GCA_967749945.1. Classification (GTDB taxonomy): domain Bacteria; phylum Actinomycetota; class Actinomycetes; order BP-191; family BP-191; genus BP-191. The sequence goes on along the minus strand of CBQZLL010000167.1, from coordinate 714 downwards.
TCGCCGACGTGTCGAGGAAGCCCTTGATCCCGTGCCGCCGCGCGGCTGCGAGCGACCGGTGGTCGGCCGACCGGAACACCGCCACCGCGGCCGTCTCGGCGCAGTGCGCGGCGAGGCTCGCGCAGGTCTCCTCGATGCTCGCGTCAGGCAACGGCGGGCCGAGGACGACGACGCAGAACGTCGGCTGCCACCGCCCCACCAGCTCGATCGCCTCGGCGAGCGTCGTCGCGCTCCCGACGACGTCGAGGCGGTCCTCGACGATGGCGCTGACACCGTCGCGGGTGAACCGCTCGGCGGCGACCACGACGACGGACTCGCGCGCAGTGTGGAACTCCGGCGCGGCGGTGAGCGCGCGGACCCGGCGGTGGTCGCCGATCGCCTCGGTGTGCATCGCGGCGAGACGCGGCGTCGCTGCTTCGGTCATCGTGGTCCCCCCTCAGGTCCGGCCAGCCGGCCGGCAAGTTGTCCGAACGTCTCTCCGTCTTCGATGAGATCGCCGATCGTCACCGTCACGCCGAACTCGCGCTCGATCGCGATGACGACGAGCACCGCGAGGAGCGAGTCGCCGCCGAGGTCGGCGAACCGGTCGTCGCGACCGATCCGCACTATGCCGAGCGCCTCCCGCCAGATCTCGAGCAACGCCGTCTCCACCGGACTCACCGCCTCGTCGACGACCGACTCGACGGCCGGCTTCGGGAGCGCGCTCTGGTCGAG
>CBQZLL010000166.1:0-7209 GCA_967749945.1 uncultured Frankiaceae bacterium | reverse complement strand
GTCCGCGCTCGCCGTGATGCTGCGGCTCGCGGCGTCGCTAGCGGAACCGCGGTACGACGTGACGTACGTCTTCTACGACAACGAAGAGGTCGAGGCGGAGCGCAACGGCCTGGGTCGCCTGGCCCGCAGCGCCCGCGACCTTCTCGACGCCGACCTGGCGGTCCTCATGGAGCCCACGGGCGGCGCGGTCGAGGCCGGGTGCCAGGGGACGATGCGCGCGCAGGTCACGGTGCCCGGCGTTCGGGCGCACAGCGCCCGCGCCTGGCTCGGCGACAACGCGATCCACCGGGCCGGCGACCTGCTGCGGCGGCTGGCGGCGTACCAGCCGCGCGAGCCCGTCGTCAACGGCTGCCGCTACCACGAGGGGCTCAACGCGGTCGCCATCTCCGGAGGTGTCGCCGGCAACGTCGTACCCGACGCGTGCACGGTCACCGTCAACTACCGCTTCGCGCCGGACCGCTCCGAGGACGAGGCGGCGGCGCACGTGCGGGAGGTGCTGGCGCCGTACGACGTCGTCGTCGCGGACTCCGCGCCAGGGGCGTTGCCCGGGCTTGATCGCGACGTCGCCAAGGAGTTCGTCGCGGCCGTCGGCACCACGCCCGTCGCGAAGCTCGGGTGGACCGACGTGGCGCGGTTCGCGGCACTCGGCATCGCGGCGTTGAACTACGGGCCGGGCGACCCCAACCTGGCCCACCGCGCGGACGAGTCGGTGTCGCTGCCGCTGATCGGTGCCTGCGAGGACGTGCTGCGCGCGTATCTGGGCTGAGCCCTGGATACGGTGGAGGCATGGACGACGATCCCGCGGAGCTGCCCAGCGGCACCCCGACGCCGGAGAAGCATCGGGGGCCGACCGTGCTGCGGCGCACGTACGCGACGTCGAGCACGACCGACCAGCGCCTGCTCGACACCAAAGGCTCCGCCGACTGGGTGCACACCGACCCGTGGCGGGTCCTGCGCATCCAGGCGGAGTTCGTCGAAGGCTTCGGGACGCTCGCGCCGCTCGGTCCGGCGGTCAGCGTCTTCGGGTCGGCCCGCACCCCGCGCGACCACCCCGAGTACGCGCGGTGCGAGGCGCTCGGCGGCGCGCTCGCCCGCGCCGGGTTCGCGGTCATCACCGGCGGCGGCCCGGGGATCATGGAGGCGGTCAACAAGGGTGCGCTGGACGCCGGGGGCACGTCGGTCGGGCTCGGGATCGAGCTGCCGTTCGAGCAGCGGCTCAACGACTACGTCGACATCGGCATCGAGTTCCGCTACTTCTTCGCGCGCAAGACGATGTTCGTGAAGTACGCGCAGGCGTTCGTTATCGCGCCGGGCGGCTTCGGCACGCTCGACGAGTTGTTCGAGGCGCTGACGCTGGTGCAGACGCGGAAGGTCACGCGGTTCCCGGTGGTACTGCTCGGCACCGACTACTGGCGCGGCCTCTTCGGCTGGATCCGCGACACGGTGCTCCCGGGCGGGAAGGTCGACCCGGACGACCTCAGCCTGCTCGCGATGACCGACTCGGCCGAAGAGGCGGTCGACATCATCGTTCAGGCCGCCGAGCAACGGCGCCGCGAGGGCCGCTGACCGCGCGATGGCGACGATCTGCGTGTTCTGCGCGTCGAGCGACGACGTGCCGCCGCACTACGTCCGGCTCGCGGCCGACGTCGGCGCGGAGATCGCGCGCCGTGGTCACACGCTCGTCAGCGGCGGCGGGTCGGTGTCGCTGATGGGCGCGGTCGCGCAGGCCGTCCGCGACGGCGGCGGCCGGACCGTCGGCGTGATCCCGCGCGCGCTGTTCGAACGTGAGATCGCCGACCACGACGCCGACGAGCTCGTCGTCTGCGACACCATGCGTGAGCGCAAGGCCGAGATGGACCGGCGGTCGGACGCGTTCGTCACGCTGCCCGGCGGCATCGGGACGCTCGAGGAGCTGCTCGAGGTCTGGACCGCGCGGACCCTCGGGATGCATGACAAGCCGGTCGTCGTCTGCGACCCGGACGACGCGTTCGGGCCGCTGCGGAAGCAGGTCGAGCGGCTCGTCGCGCGCGGCTTCGCGCGGCCCGAGATCAACGACGCGATCGTCTGGTGCACGACCGCCGTCGAGGCGGTCCGCCTCGCCGAGGGGTCTGGTCACACCCCACCCCCCGACGAGGAGGAACTGCTCGAAGCCGACCTCTAGCCGCCCGCCCGCCCGCCCGCATCGTGATCTTGGCGAGGTTCTGCACGCATATGGTGCGAAACCTCGCCAAGATCACGGAGTTTGGGGGCCGGGCTTCCCCGGCCCTAGAGGCCCTTGTAGTTGAACACCTGCGACAGCGTGTGCTGGATCTCGACGAGGTCACGCTGGTCGGCCATGACCTGGTCGATGTCCTTGTACGCCGACGGGTGCTCGTCGAGCAGCGCGCTCGCCCGGTCGCCGAGCCACGCCTTGCCCGCCATCGCCTCGACGAGCGACTCGACGGTGAGCTGCCGCTTCGCCTGGCTCCGCGAGAGCCGCCGTCCCGCGCCGTGGCTGCACGAGTCGTACGACGCCGCGTTGCCGAGCCCGCGCACGACGTACGACCGCGTCCCCATCGAGCCCGGGATGACGCCCTCGTCACCGGCGGCCGCCTTGATGGCGCCCTTGCGGGTGACCCAGACCTCGCGGCCGCCGTGCGTCTCCTGCTGGGTGAAGTTGTGGTGGCAGTTGATGGTGCGCACCGCACTGCCCCTTCCCACGACCTCGAGCAGCGACCGCACCGCCCGCTCGCTCATCACGGCGCGCGACGCCATCGCATAGCGTTGCGCCCAGAGCATGTCCGAGACGTACGCCGCGAACTCCGGCGTGCCCTGGACGAAGTACGCCAGGTCCGGGTCCTCGAGCACGACGAACAGCCGCGCCATCTCGCGCTTGGCCTTCTCGATGTGTCGCTGCGCGAGCTGGTTGCCGATGCCGCGCGAGCCGGAGTGCAGGACGGTCCAAACCCGGTCGCGCTCGTCGACGCAGACCTCGACGAAGTGGTTGCCCGAGCCGAGCGTGCCGAACTGCGTCGCGGCCGTCGCGTCCTGCTTCGGCGTGAACTCCGTCGCGTGTTCGCCGAGCGACTCGTACGTCGCCGCCGCGACCGCGTAGTCGTGACCCTTGCCGACGCCCGCGGGGATGCGGCGGGCGATGAGCGGCATGAGCACGTCGAGGTTGTCGGGCAGGTCCGACGCGACGACGTCGGTCTCGACCGCGACCATGCCGCAGCCGATGTCGACGCCGACGGCGGCCGGGATGATCGCGTCCCGGGTCGGGATCACCGAGCCGACGGTCGCGCCGATGCCGACGTGCGCGTCCGGCATGAGCGCGACGTGGCCGTCGATGAACGGCAACCGCGCCGTCCGCGCCGCCTGCTCGGCCGCCTTGGGGTCCAGGTCGGACGCCCAGGACAGCAGCCGGTCGGTGACTCGGGTCGGAGGCATAGGGAAGACAATGTCGGCTCGAAGCCCTTGCGCGCCAGCGGATTCCTACCCGCGGGGTGGCACCTCGGGGACCGGGAGGAGCGGCGGCAACGTCGCGCGGCCCGGCGCGGCGGCGCCGTCGTCGAGGCCGAGCCGCGTCGTCGGCCAGCGCTTGCGCGAGGCGAGCGCGAGCTTGTTCATGAGGTTCACGGCGGCCGGATCCTCGCTGCCCGGACGGACGTCGACGAGACCGGCGTCGCGGAGCCCGTGCATCCAGTCCAGGCCGCGTTGCGTCCGGACGAGCGTGAGCGTCCAGCCGTCGCCCTGGCCGAGTCCGCCGGTCGAGATGTCGGCGTGCTCGGCCGCGAAGTCGGGGCACGTCGTACAGCCCGGCCGGGTGTGCTTGTGGGTGTCCTTGAGCGGGATGTCGAGGCGCGTCTTGTCCTCGCCATGCCAGACGATGAACTTGCCCTTGATGTTGACCTTCGAGATCGAGTCGAGCGGGATGCCGTACTCCTCGGCGAGCATCCCCTCGTACATGCCGTCGTAGGTGAACGTCTTCGAGCAGAGCAGGCCGATCGTGATGGCGATGCGCTTCGCGTACTTGTTGAGCCGGTTCGCGATGACGGTGCCGTTGATCGACGCCTGGCACGACATGCCGACGAGCGCGAGGTTCTTCAGCCCGAGCGCCTCGGCCTCGCGCATGGCGAGCGGGTTGGCCGAGTACGTGTAGCGGCTGCCCGCCGTCCGTAACACGCCCGCGCGGTCGGTGACGACGGCGGGCACGGCGTCGAGCGGGCGGTCCGGCGAGAAGTCGCTGACCAGTGCGCCGTCGATGCGGCCGGTCTCCAGGCCCCAGATGAGCAATGCCGAGACGAGGCCGCCGTCCTGGCCGACCGCGTGCACGTCGGGGTCGGTCGCGCGGACGAGCAGCACGTCGTCGGCGACGCCGCACGGCTCGTCGTCGCGGCGTTCACGCCCGAACAGCGCCACGTCGCTCGCGGTCTCCCAGTCGCGGAACCGCGGACACGCGCGGGTGCAGATGTCGCAGCCCTTCTCGCCGTAGACGCAATTGTCCGCGAGCGTCGTGCCCTCGACATTGAACGGCTGGTACGTCGTCGCGTGGTCGTAGCCGAGGACGTCGCGCGGGCAGGCCATGACGCAGGCCGCGCACCCGGTGCAGAGGCCGGTCTGTACGACCTCGTGGAACAGTTCGTGCCATTGCGTCTTGGCATCGTCCACGGCCCGACCCTACCTAGAGTGGGTCCATGGCATCGCTCGCCCGCCGCTGGGCCATCGTCACGGTCGTCGTGACGGGCGTCGTCGTCTACGGCGGGTCCGCGTTGCTGCGGTTCGACCTCGCGTCGACGACGGTGTCGTTCGTCGTCTTCGCGGGTCTGTTCGGCGGGACCGCGTGGTTCGTCGGGCACGAGGTGGCGACGTACCGCGCGGCCGGGCCGCCGCGGGAGCGGTTCGTCTGCTCCGAGGGGCACGTCGCGCACGAGCCGGGTGTCTGCGACTGCGGGCGGCGCCGGCAGATCTGGGTGCCGCCGGACGTGTGGGGGCCGGTCCGCAGAATGGTGTGGTTCGGGCTGGCGCTGCTCGTCGCGCTGCTGACCACGGGATTCCTGCTGAGCCGCTAGCCCGCGGCCCCCGCTGGGGGTGGGACATCTAGTCCGGGGCGATGAAGTCGTCGGGGGAGAGGCGGAGCATCGCGACCGGGCGGTCGTTCATGCAGTGCTCGGTGACGATCGCCTCGCAGTCGGCGGCCGTGACGCCGCCGTACCAGACGTTGTCGGGCATGACCGCGACGACGGGGCCGGACGTGCATGCTTCGAGGCAGCCGCTGTAGACGACCTTGATCGTCGTGAGGTCGTGCCGGCCCTGGGTCTCGCGCAGCTCGTTGAACACGTCGTCCGCGCCACGGCGGAGGCACGACCCGCGCGGGTGGTCCGGGTCGCGCTCGTTGATGCAGACGAACAGGTAGCGCTCAGGCATCGCCATGGGCGTGCAGGACCTCCTCGGCGCAGGCGCAGCCGCGTTCGGACGCGGGATGTGACCACACGAACTCGGCGCCGCGCGGGGTGACCCGGTGGTCGAGGGTCGCACCGGGGAGGCGGAGCATCGAGCCGACGTCGACGTAGAGCCGGATGCCGTTGTCCTCGACCTCCAGCTCGTCGTCGGCCGGTGCCGCGGCGAGGTCGAGCAGCGCGACGAATCCCTCGCACCCCGACGACTGCACGGTGACCCGCAGCCCGGTCGCCCCGGAGCGCGCGAGCAACGCGGCCGTCCGGCTCGCGGCCGCGTCCGTGATCGTCACGACGTCGCCCACGCGGTCATTCTCTACGCGAGGCCGCGACGAGCCACGGCGACGTCCGTGTCACCGCGGATCGCGGACACCATCCGCAGCACCCGAACGGTCTCCCGCACCTGGTGCGCGCGGAACACCCGGGCGCCGAGCCATCCGCTGACTGCCGTCGCGGCGAGGGTGCCCTCGAGGCGTTCGCCGACAGGGAGGTCGAGGGTCTCGCCGACGAAGTCCTTGTTCGACAGCGACACGAGGACCGGCCAGCCGGTCTCGACCAGGTCGGGCAGGCCACGGGTGACGGCGAGCGAGTGGCGGGAGTTCTTGCCGAAGTCGTGGCCTGGGTCGACGAGGATGCCGTCGGGCCGTACGCCCTGTGCCACAGCGGTTTCGGCCAGCCGGACGCAGGTCGCGACGACATCCCCGGTGACGTCGTCGTACGCCACCCGGTGCGGCCGGGTGCGCGGTGGCAGGTGGCCCGCGTGGGTGCAGACGAGGCCGGCGCCGTAGCGGGCGGCGACCTCGGCGAGCCTCGGGTCGGCGCCCTCCCACACGTCGTTGAGCAGGTCGGCGCCCTCCTGGCACACGGCATCGCCGACCTCGTGCCGCCAGGTGTCGACGCTGACGACGACGTCGGGGTAGCGGTCGCGGATCGCGGCGACGAGCGGTGCCGTACGCCGGATCTCCTCGGCGACGTCGACGTCCTCGCCGGGGCCCGCCTTGACCCCACCGACGTCGACGATCTCCGCGCCCTCGGCGACGATGGCGTCGACCCGGTCGAGTGCGGCGGCGAGGTCGTACGTCGCGCCCTTGTCGAAGAACGAGTCCGGGGTCCGGTTGACGATGGCCATCACGACGAGGTCCGTCGGCCCGAACGCGCGGCGACCGAGGCGCAGCGGCTCCACCGGACCTCCGCGATTTGGTGACACGATTGGCGCCATGATCCTCCTGCTCGAGATCCTCGCGGTCCTCGCCGTGGTGTTCGGGGTCGCCGTGGTGCTGACCGGGCGGGGCGAGGGGCTGTCCGTGGAGGGCCGCGACTTCGCCGACACCGGCATCCCGCGAGACCGGGCGATGACGCCCGCCGACGTCGTGGGGCTGCGGTTCGCGCTGGCCTTCCGCGGCTACCGGATGTCCGAGGTGGACGACGCGCTGGACCGGCTGGCCGCGGAGCTCGCCGCCCGGGACGAGGCGATCGCGCGGCTGCGCGCGCCGGCGGGGGCCGCGCCCGTCGAGGCCGCGCCGGAGACCGCCCCGCCGGTGGTGGAGGCCCCTGCCGAGGACGTGGCGGTCGCCTGGACGGTCGAGTCGTGGCCGGCTCCCGCGCCGGTGGAGGCGGAGCTCCCCGGGTGGTCGGAGCCCGACCTCGCCGACTCTGGGCCCCCCCCCGCCCCCCCGCCCCCCCCCGGCCCCACCCCACCCGGCGCGCGGCCGCGCCACCACGAGGGGGCCCCCCCCCCCCCCCCGCCCCCCCCCCCCACGACTCTCAGACAAACGTG
>CBQZLL010000165.1:0-7212 GCA_967749945.1 uncultured Frankiaceae bacterium | reverse complement strand
GCCCCGCCTCCCGACAGTGGCGCGACACCGAGTGCCTGCCACTGCCGCTGCTCGGCTCGACGGTCCTCATCGTGCTGCCGGAGAAGCTCCGATTCTTCGCGGACAAGCGCATCCTCATCTTCGGGGCCGCGCTCGTCCTGATGATGCGGTTCCGGCCGGAGGGCATGGTGCCCAACCGCCGCAGGCAACGCGAGTTCCACGAGGAAGGCGGGGGAGCCGACGCGACCTCCGCACCGCCGGGCGCGCCGGTGGTGTCGACGTGAACGGCGACGTACTGCGCGCCGAGCGCGTGACGAAGAGGTTCGGCGGTCTCACCGCCGTCAACGAGGTCGACTTCGCCGTCGGCGAGCGCGAGATCGTCGGCCTCATCGGCCCGAACGGCGCCGGCAAGACGACGTTCTTCAACTGCCTGACGGGCATGGAGGAGCCGACCGAGGGCCTGATCGCCTACCGCGGCCGGACGGTCGAAGGGCGGCCGTACGAGATCACCGCCATGGGGATGGCGCGGACGTTCCAGAACATCCGGCTGTTCCCGAACATGACCGCGCTGGAGAACGTCCTCGTCGGGCGGCACTGCCGCACCCGCGGCGGCGCGCTCACCGCGGTCATGCACGGGCCGTTGTTCCACCGGGAGGAGCGCGAGTCGGAGCGGCGGGCGAAGGAGCTGCTCGACTTCGTCAACCTGAGCCGCGCGGCGAACACCCTCGCCAAGAACCTGCCGTACGGCGACCAGCGCCGCCTCGAGATCGCCCGCGCGCTCGCGACCGACCCCGGGCTGCTGCTCCTCGACGAGCCGACGGCCGGCATGAACCCGCACGAGACCGCCGAGGCGATGCAGCTCGTCCGCCGGATCCGCGACAACGGCCTCGCCGTCGTCGTCATCGAGCACGACATGAAGTTCATCTTCAACCTCTGCGACCGGGTGGCCGTCATGGTCCAGGGGCGGAAGCTCGTGGAGGGGACGCCCGCCGAGGTGCAGGCCGACCCGCGCGTCATCGAGGCGTACCTCGGCACGCCCGCCACTGGAGAGGCCACGGCATGACCGCCATGCTGGAAGTGCGCGACCTGCGGGTCGCGTACGGCAAGATCGAGGCGGTCAAGGGCATCTCGTTCAGCGTCGACGCCGGTCAGGTCGTCACGCTCATCGGCGGCAACGGCGCGGGCAAGACCACGACGCTACGAACCATCTCCGGGCTGCTGCGCGCGGCGTCCGGCCAGATCCTGTTCGAAGGCGAGCCTCTCGTCGGCCGGCCAGCCCACGAGATCGTCAAGCGCGGCATCGCCCAGTCGCCGGAGGGACGCAAGATCTTCCCCCGGATGACCGTGGCGGAGAACCTCGAGCTCGGCGCGTTCACCCGCCGCGACCGTGAGGTCGCGGACGACCTGGCGCGGGTCTACGAGCTGTTCCCCGTCCTCCACGAACGCGCCTCGCAGCAGGCCGGCACGTTGTCCGGCGGCGAGCAGCAGATGCTCGCGATGGGCCGGGCGATGATGTCGAAGCCGCGGCTGCTCATGCTGGACGAGCCGTCGATGGGGCTGTCGCCGATCATGATGGAACGCATCTTCTCGACGATCCGCACGCTCAAGGAAGCGGGGACGACGATCCTGCTCGTCGAGCAGAACGCGCAGGCCGCGCTCACCCTCGCCGACCAGGGGTACGTCATCGAGACGGGTCGCATCGTCCTCGCCGACGAGGGTCGCAAGCTGCTCGGCAACGAGCAGGTGCGCAAGGCGTACCTCGGCGAGGAGTGACGAGCCGGGACCCGCCACTCCTCGCCGAGCCCCCCGTCTACGAGGGGTTGGCGCAGTAGATCTGGCCGTTGAGATCCAGCGAGTTGTACCGCTGGGCGACCGCTTGGCAGAGCTCGTACTCCGTCTGGCCCGCGTCGCTCAGCAGGCCGTTGAGCGCCGTGATCACCGGCCCGAGGTCGGCGATCGGGGTCCAGCCCGGGATCGAGTACGTCTGGCCGTTGTACGTGAACACGAGCACCGGCTGGTCGGACGCGACGACGGTCTTCGTCGTCACCGGCGTGTCACTCGTGCAGCCGAGCAGGTAGCAGAACGCCGGCACCGTGACGGTCGGACCGTCGACGACGGTCGGCACCGCGTTCTGCGGGCTGACCGCGACGATGCAGAGGTACGCCTGCGGGATGCTCGGGAACCCGGCACACTGGTCGGCTCGCGCCGCCGTGGTGGTGAGCGCGCTCGACGTGGCGACGGTGGCCAGCGTCAGCGCGAGGGTCGACATGGTCTTGGCGAACGTACGCATGACTGTCTCCTCCCGTGAGTCGATGACCTCAGGCCGTCGGGTCGGCCGCGACGACGTACGTCTGGCCGTTGTAGGTGAGGACGGCGATCGTGCCGCTGCCGAACGTCACGCTCGGCGTCGAGACCGGCGTGTCGGGCGTGCAGCCGAGCACGTAGCAGAACGACGGGACGATCACCGTGCCGCCGTTCGTGTTCACGGTCGGGATGGCGTCGGCCGGCGTCAGCGAGACGATGCAGACATAGGCCTGCGGGACGCCGGGGAACCCGGCGCAGTTGCCTTCGTCGGCGTGAGCCGTACCCGGCCCCGCGGCCACCACCGTGGTGAGGCTCGCGGCGACCAGGCACGCGCCGGTCACCAGCCTCGTCAGGACACGCTTCATGATTCCTCCCCCATCTGGGACTTCAAGAACGTCGCGCGGTGCGCGCGACTGATCCCAACGAGCCCCAGTCGGGAGAGCGGGTTCGGCGAGCCAGGAGCGGTGGGTGAGAAGGGCGCCCTAAGACGCGGTGTCTGAGATCGCGTCGTAGATGCCGAAACCCGGGCGGCCTTTGGCTCCGCCGAGGTCTTCCCCGTGCCTCGGTGTTCTCTACTCGGCTGCCCGGGTCTGGCGACCACCGGCGCGCGATGCGTCAGCCTGGTCGGAAGGGGAGGGCCGGCGGGCACACGTCGGGGGACCGGTGCAAGTTATCCCCGTCGTTCACCGGGCGTCAACGGTCCGTTTTCCCTGGTAGTACAACGATCTTGACGAGGGCCGGCGCGTAGGGTGCGGTGGCATGGACGCGCCGCGCGAATCGTTCCACATGACCCCGGAGGAGTTTCGCGCGCAGGGTCACGCGGTCGTCGACTGGGTCGCCGAGTACCTCGACCGGGTGGGCACGTTACCCGTGGCCCGCGCGGTCGCGCCGGGGGAGATCAGGGCGGCGTTGCCGCCGCATCCGCCGGAGCACGGCGAGCCGTTCGCGGCGATGTTGCGCGACGTCGACGGCATCGTCGTCCCAGGGCTGCTGCACTGGCAGTCGCCGCGGTTCTACGGTTTCTTCCCGTGCAACGGGTCGGGCCCGGCGATCCTCGGTGAGCTGCTGTCGGCGGGTCTCGGCGTGCAGGGGATGCTCTGGGCGACCAGCCCGGCGGCGACCGAGCTCGAGACGCACGTCCTCGACTGGGTGCTCGACCTGCTCGGCCTGCCGGACCGGTTCCGGTCGACCGGCCCGGGCGGCGGAGTCATCCAGGACAGCGCGTCGAGCGCGACGCTGTGCGCGCTGCTGGCCGCGCGCGAGCGGGCCGGCGCGCCGTACGACACCCTCACCGGCTACACATCGACGCAGGCGCACTCGTCGGTCGAGAAGGCGTGGCGGATCGCCGGGCTCGACCCCGCGCACCTGCGGCTCGTCCCGGTCGACCCGACGTACGCGCTGCGCCCCGACGTGCTCGCGACGCTCGTCGCCGACGACGTGGCGCGCGGGTTACGCCCGGCGTTCGCCGTCGCCACGGTCGGCACGACGTCGTCGAACGCGGTCGACCCGGTCGCGGCGATCGCCGACGTGCTCGCGCCGTACGGCACCTGGCTGCACGTCGATGCCGCGATGTCCGGGACTGCCGCCCTCTGCCCTGAGTACCGGTCGATCCACGACGGGGTGGACCGTGCGGACTCGTACTGCTTCAACCCGCACAAGTGGATGTTCACGACGTTCGACTGCGACTGCTTCTACGTCGCCGACCGGGCCGCGCTCGTCCATGCGCTGTCCGTCGTCCCCGAGTACCTCCGCAACGCCGCGTCCGAGAGCGGTGCGGTCGTCGACTACCGCGACTGGCAGGTGCCGCTGGGGCGGCGGTTCCGGGCGTTGAAGCTGTGGTTCGTCATCCGCCACTACGGTGCCGAAGGCCTGCGCCACCACGTCGGCGAGCACGTCGCGCTGGCTCAGGAGCTCGCCGCGTGGGTCCGCGCGCAGCCGGATCTCGTGCTGGCGGTCGAGCCGCCGCTGAACCTCGTCTGCTTCCGGCACACCGACGGCGACGAGGCCACCCAGCGCCTGCTGGACGGCGTCAACGCGACCGGGCGGGCGTACGTCACGCACACCCGCCTCGACGGCGCGCTGACCATCCGGGTGTGCGTCGGCGCCACCCAGACCCGGCGCGAGCACGTCGACGAGCTGCGGGAGATCGTTCGAACACAGGCAGATAACGGCCGGGTTACATTCCGGGAGTTCTCGGGCTAGAGTGCCGCCCTGAGCAAGGCGGGGGAGCCGGGGGGTTGGACCGGAACGACGCCGTACCCGGATCGGCGTTCGGCCGGTGGCGCCGCAGGGAGGCCTCGTGTCGCGTTCCGCCGTGACGGTCCGTTCCGCTCGACCCGAGGACGTCCCGGCGCTCGTCGACCTGTGGCTGGAGCTGCGCGACGAGGGGCTGCGCCGCCGTACGGCGACGCCCGAGTCCCCCGAGCAGGCCGCCGGACGTTTCGAGCTGGCGCTCGCCGACGAGTCGAGCCGCATCGTCGTCGCCGTGTTCGAGGACGAGATCATCGGCATGGCCCAGCTCGCCCGGACCCGGCCGACGCTGCTCGCCGACACGTCGTCCGTCGAGCTGTCCGCGATGCACGTCGCCGACGCCCACCGCCGCCGCGGCGCGGGCAAGGCCCTGGTCAGCGCGGCGGTCGCGTACGCCGACGAGCTCGGTGTCGAGAGCATCGTCGTGAGCGTGTTCCCGCAGCATCGCGACGCCAACCGGTTCTACGCCCGCCTCGGCTTCGCGCCCCTCGTCGTCCGCCGGGTGGCGAACGTCGCGGCCCTGCGCCGCCGCCTCGGCTCGCCGGAGGGCAGGGCCGCGTTGCTCCGCCGCGAGCTGCACGTACCCCGGCGGGCCTCGACGATCGTCCGCGGCCGGACGCGCCACCTCGCCCACCCGGCCCGGGTGGGCGACAAGCCCGAGTAGGCGCGCACACACCGTTGTGTGCGGGATCCGACCGGCTAGGGCCGTCAGATCCCGCACACAACGCACTAGCTAGTCACGAGTAGCAGAGCGGAGCGCGCAGGTCACCCGCGACGTGCAGACCAGTCGGCCGTCGGCGTCGGTGAGTGACACGGTCCAGGTCGCGACCGTTCGACCCAGGTGCAACGGCGTCGCCGTCCCCGTCAGGACACCGTCACGGACCGCGCGGTGGTGGGTGGCGTTGATGTCGACGCCGTACGCGAGCCGGTCCGGCGAGCCGTGCATGGCGGATCCGATGGAGGCGAGCGTCTCGGCCAGCACGCACGACGCACCGCCGTGCAGGATGCCGTACGGCTGGGTGTTCCCCTCGACCGGCATCGTGCCGACGACACGGTCGGCCGACGCCTCGGTGACGACGATGCCCATCCGCTCCGCGAGCGCGCCCAGATCCGTCACACCACCACCCTAGGATGGCTTTCGTGCCCGACGGTCAGCGCCTCCTCCTTCTCGACGGCCACTCGCTCGCGTACCGGGCGTTCTTCGCGCTCCCGGTCGAGAACTTCTCGACGACGACGGGCCAGCCGACCAACGCGGTCTACGGCTTCACGTCGATGCTCATCAACGTCATCCGCGACGAGCAGCCGACGCACATCGCGGTGGCGTTCGACCTCGCGGCGCCGACGTTCCGGCACGAGGCGTACGCCGAGTACAAGGCGACGCGCAGCGAGACGCCCACCGACTTCCGCGGGCAGGTCTCGCTCATCCGCGAGGTGCTCGAAGCCCTGCGCATCCCGACTGTCGAGGCGTCCGGCTACGAAGCCGACGACGTCATCGCGACGCTCGCCACGCAGGCGCGCGACGAGGGCTACGACGTCCTCATCGTCACCGGCGACCGCGACGCGTACCAGCTCGTCGACGACAGCATCACCGTGCTGATGACCCGCAGGGGCATCAGCGACATGACCCGGTTCACGCCCGCCGAGGTCATGACGAAGTACGGCCTGACGCCCACCCAGTACCCCGACTTCGCCGCGTTGCGCGGCGACCCGAGCGACAATCTCCCGAGCATCCCGGGCGTCGGCGAGAAGACCGCCATCAAGCTGGTGCAGCAGTTCGGCGATCTCGACGCCCTCTGCGACCGGGTCGACGAGATCCCTGGCAAGGTCGGCGCCGCCGTCCGCGAGCACCTGGCGAGCGTCATGCGCAACCGCCAGCTCACCGAGCTGCGCCGCGACGTGGCACTCGACGTCACGCCCGACGGCCTGCGGATGGGGCCATGGGATCGCGACGAGGTGCACAAGCTGTTCGACACCCTGCAGTTCCGGGTCCTTCGGGAGCGCCTCTACGCCACCCTCCAGTCGGTCGAGCCCGAGGCGGACGTCGGCTTCGACGTCGACGTGCGGACCCTCGGCGCCGGCGAGGTCGCGCGGTGGCTCGGCGACCTCGACCCGACGGTGCGCGTCGGCCTGCACTTCCGCGGGACGTGGGGGCGCGGCACCGGCGACGTGCACGGCGTGGCGCTCACGTCGGAGGGCGGCGCGGGGGCGTACGTCGAGACGCGCGACCTCGACGCGCACGACGAGACCGCGCTCGCGGCGTGGCTCGCCGACGACTCGCGCGCCAAGTCGGTGCACGGCGGTAAGGGGCCGCTGCTCGCGCTCTGGGCGCGCGGCTGGGACCTCGCCGGTGTCACGAGCGACACGGCGCTCGCGGCGTACCTCGCGTTGCCTGGCCAGCAGTCGTTCGACCTCGCCGACCTCGCGCTCCGCTACCTGCGCCGCGAGCTGCGCAAGGAGGGCGGCGACGACGGGCAGCTCTCCCTCGACGGCTCGGCCGAGGCGGGCGAGGCGGCCGACGCGGTGCTCCGCGCGCGGGCCGTCGCGGACCTCGCGACCGCGCTCGACGCCGACGTCGAACGTCGCGGCGGCACGACGCTGCTCCGTACCGTCGAGCTGCCGCTCGTCCGCGTACTCGCCGACATGGAACGCGTCGGCATCGCCGTCGACACCGACCACCTC
>CBQZLL010000164.1:0-7247 GCA_967749945.1 uncultured Frankiaceae bacterium | reverse complement strand
CGACCCGCGGATCCAGTTCTGTCACGAGGACGACGCGGTCGAGGTGCTCCGGCGCGCGACGCTCGAGGACAAGCCCGGCATCTACAACGTCGGCGGCTCCGGCGTCCTCCTGCTCTCGCAGGCGATCCGACGGGCCGGGCGTGCTTCGTTCCCGGTGCCGGAGCCGTTGGTCAACGTCGTCGGCCAGGGCTTCCGCCGAGCCGGGCTCGTCGACTTCTCGCCCGAGCAGATGCGCTTCCTCGAACACGGTCGTGTCGCCGACACGACGCGGCTGCGCGAGCAGTTCGGCTACGTCCCGCGCTACTCCTCGCAGGAGGCGTTCGACGACTTCGTCCGGGCGCGTGGCCTCAACCGGCTGCTCAACCCCGGGGTGCTCGCCGACGCCGAGGCGGCGATCCTCGGACGGCTCTCCACGAGGCGGTCGATCCATGCCTGAGGCCCGCATCATCCCGATCCGCGATCGCGACGGCGAGGTGCCGGTACGCACGTCGGAGCCGTTCGTCGGCGGTGACGAGTACACGGCCGCGGTGCCCGAGTGGGAGCGGCGGCTCGCGGGCGGGCTCGCGTTCCTGCGGCGCCGGATCACCGGCGACTACCCCGTCGACGACTTCGGCTTCGACCCCGACCTGACAGACCACGTGTTCATGGCCGGCGCGCGGCCTCTGTACGAGAAGTACTTCCGGGTCGAGACGCGCGGCCTCGACAACGTCCCGCTGACCGGTGGCGCGCTCATCGTCGCGAACCACTCGGGGACGCTGCCGCTCGACGCGATCGGCGTCGCGATGTCGTTGCTCGACTCCCATCCGGCCCACCGGCACCTGCGGATGCTCGGCGCCGACCTCGTGTTCCGGATGCCGGTCGTCGCGCCGCTCGCGCGCAAGGCCGGGCACACGCTGGCGTGCAACGCCGACGCCGAGCGCCTGCTGTCCGCCGGCGAGCTCGTCGGCGTCTGGCCCGAGGGCTTCAAGGGGATCGGGAAGCCGTTCAGCGAGCGGTACAAGCTGCAGCGCTTCGGCCGCGGCGGCTTCGTGTCGGCGGCGCTGCGCACCGGCGTACCGATCATCCCGGTCTCGATCGTCGGGGCCGAGGAGATCTATCCGATGATCGGCAACCTCAAGACCCTCGCGCGACTGCTCGGCGTGCCGTACGTGCCGGTGACACCGACGTTCCCGCTGCTCGGGCCGCTCGGCCTGCTGCCGTTGCCGTCGAAGTGGTTCATCGAGTTCGGCGAGCCGATCCACACCGAGCACATGGGCGCGGCGGCCGCCGACGACCCGATGCTCGTGTTCAACCTGACCGACCAGGTCCGCGAAGTCATCCAGCAGACCCTCTACCGCCTCCTGATGCAGCGGAGGTCGGTCTTCTTCTAGGGCATGTCTCCCATGTCCATGGCCCGCTGCGCGACGCCCAGCACGACATGAGAGACACGCCCTAGTGCGGACCGATGTCCGGCGGGAAGTCGTTGCCGAGAACGCAGACGACGTCGTTGTCCGGGTCGTAGACGTCCCAGTGGATGCACCAGTGCGGCAATTGCCCCGGACCGCCGGGGTACTCGTGGATGCACACGTCCGTCGACTCGCACAGGACGCTGCACGCGCCGCCCGGCGCGGTGCAGACGCGGATCTTGTACGGCGGCGGGACCGTGGGGTCGGTGGCGGAGGCGGACGCTCCGAACAGTGCGCCGGCGACAGCGGCGATGGCGAGGACTCGTCTCACGGGATGCTCCTGGGAGTGGGTGACGGCTGGTCGTAGGGCGTCCGGCAGCGGATCGTGTCGCGGGATTCGACGTCGTACTCGATGCCGTACTCGATGCAGTAGTGGATCCACTCTTCGGTGGTGTAGGGCGGGTCCTCGTCGTAGATGTACGGAGTCGCCGTCGGGAGGGCGGGCGACGGCGAGGGCGACGGGCTGCGCGGCCGGCCCGTCGGACGCGCCTCCGGAGGTGCTGGGGCCGGCGATGGCGCGGCGGCGACGGGAGTGGAGGACAGCCGGACCAGCGGCGTCGGCGCCGCGACGGTCATCGCCACGGTCGCGGGCGGAGACGTCGCCGGCGCCGCGACCGCAAGCGAGCCGGCCGCGAGCGTCGACACCAGCCCGGCGATGACGACCGCGGACGCGCCGGGCAGCTCGGCTGGGACAGTGCGCAGGGTTCGCGCGGCGCGGCACGCGAGGAGCGCCGTCGCGTCGAGGCAGATCTCGACGCGGGCGCGAACGGCGGTGCGCGCGCGGACGAGGGCGGACTCGACGGCGCCGTACGTCAGCCCGAGGCGGTGCGCGACCTGGCCGCACGACATGCCCTCGCTGCGGGCGGCGACGACCGAGCGCTGGCGTTCGGGCAGCGTCTCGTAGACCGCGGCGACGGCGCGCGCCTCGGCCGCGTCGCAGATGCGCTCCTCGGGCGACTCTTCGTCGACGGCATGTGCGGTGAGGCGTTCGACCAGCCGGTCCGCGGAGCCGTTGCGGCGGTGCCCGTCGGCGCAGAGCCGGATGGCGACGGACGTGAGGAACTGCCCGACGCGCTCCTCGTCGAGATCGTCGAACAGGACGCACCGCACCATCGCCTCGTGCACGACGTCCTCGGCGTCGGCGGTGGACGCCGTACGGCCGGCGACGACGCGCAGCAGGCGGTCGCGGTGCACGGCGACGAGCGTCCATCGCCGGTCAAGCCCACCGCTTTTCTCCTCGGCCATCGCCGACCCTCCCCGGATCAGAAAACAGAGCCTCACTTCGGTTACGCCCCCGGCGTCACCTGCCTACGCAACTTTTTCCGCAGGCGAGTCGAGGGGCGGCGCGTACTCGGATCGGAGCGCGTTCCACTCGGCGAACGCGCCGGACCAGGGGAGGACCCATGCGGACCATCCGCAACGGACTGCTCGTCGCCGCGGCCACCGCGGCGCTCTCGCTCGTCGCGACGCCCGCGAACGCGCTCGCGCTGTACCAGGACACGCACGACGGCACGCTGCCGCGCAACGCGTTCGGCAGCGGCACGAGCATCGACTGCACCACGGCTGAGCTCGGCTGCTCGCTCAAGGTGGACCCGGCCGGCCTCTCGGCGTACGCCGGTGTGCGCGCGGAGATGAACACGTTCCTCGGCCACACCACCGTCCGGTTCGCGTTCAAGAACGACGACAACTCGGCCAACGTGGACGCCGACGTCATGGTGCGGATGAACGACGGCGGCGTCGTCAAGCTGCACCTCACGGACGGGTGGGCGTATCCGAACAACGGCCTGACACTGGTCACGCCCGCCGGGGTGATCTCGAACTTCGACACGACGCCCTCGACGTGGGCGAGCTACTACGTCGACGTCGACGGGGACACGGGCAACGTCACGGCGGGCCGGGTCGGCGGCGTGCCGGCGCGGCTGGCGCTCGGGTCGGGCTACAACGCCCTCGAGTCCGTGGAGTTCACGGCGATCCGCTGGGGTTCCGGTGCCGCCGTGCGCTACGACAACACCCTGGTCGTCCAGGGCTAGGTAGGGGCGTACCCCCCTCGGCGACGGGCGTCCGCTATGGGGCGCCCGTCGCCGTGAGGATGTCCGCGCCGGTGTCGGTCACCAGCAACGTGTGCTCGAACTGGGCGGTGCGCTTGCCGTCGGCGGTGACGGCCGTCCAGCCGTCGTCCCACATCCGGTGCTCCCACGAGCCCATCGTGATCATCGGCTCGATGGTGAACGTCATCCCCGGCTTCAGCACCGTCGTCGCCCGCGGGTCGTAGTAGTGCGGCACCTGCGGGTCGGCGTGGAACGTCGCCCCGATCCCGTGCCCCACGAACGCCCGCACGACGCCGTACCCGTGCGCCTCGGCGTGGTCCTGGATGGCCCGGCCGATGTCGCGGACCTGCCCGCCGGGCCGGACCGCCGCGATGCCGCGGTCGAGGCACTCGCGGGTCACCCGCACCAGCTCGCGCGACGCCTCGTCGACGTCGCCGGCGAGGAACGTGGCGTTCGTGTCGCCGTGCATCCCGTCGAGGTAGATGGTCACGTCGCAGTTGACGATGTCGCCGTCGCGGAGCTCGGTCGAGTCGGGGATGCCGTGGCAGATGACCTCGTTGACACTGGTGCACAGCGACTTCGGGAAGCCCTGGTAGTTGAGCGGGCTCGGGTAGCCGCCGCGGCGGACGCACTCCTCGTGCGCGATCGCGTCGAGCTCGTCGGTGGTGATGCCCGGCCGTACGGCGGCGCCGACCACCTGCAACACCTCGGCGGCGGCGCGGCCCGCCCGGCGCATGCGTTCGATCTCCTCGGCCGTCTTGGGCGCGCCGCTGGCCCGAGCCTTCGCCGCGCGCCCGGTTGCCGCGTAGTCGGGGCGCGCGATGTCCGCGGGGACCTCGCGGCGCGGCGACAGCGTGCCGGGGCGTACCCGGTCGGCCTTGGCGGGGGCACGCCGGGCCGCCGCCTCGGGGTTGAGGTCGGCGAGCCGGTGGCAACGCTTGTAGCGTCGGCCGCTACCGCACCAGCACAGATCGTTCGCGGTCAGAGTGGTCATCACTGAACAGGGTAACGGCGTCGCCGGTACGCCAGCCCCGCCATCACGCCACCGACCACCGCCCCGGCGCCCGCCGCGGCCGGAATGCCGACCTTCGCGGCCTTGCGGCCGGTACGGAAGTCGCGGACCTGCCAGCCGTTCTCGCGGGCCAGGTCGCGCAGCTCCGAGTCGGGGTTCACCGCGACCGCGCGGCCGACGAGCGAGAGCATCGGAACGTCGTTCGCCGAGTCGCTGTACGCCGTGCACCGCGCCAGGTCGAGCCCCTCGCGCTCGGCAAGCGCGCGGACCGCCTCCGCCTTCGCGGGGCCGTGCAACGGCTCGCCGACGAGCCGGCCGGTATAGCGACCGTTCTCGATCTCGCTGACCGTCCCGAGCGCGCCGGTGAGGCCGAGCCGGTGGGCGATGATGTTCGCCAGCTCGACGGGCGTCGCGGTGACGAGCCACACCCGCTGGCCGGCCTCCAGGTGCTGCTGGGCGAGGGCGAGCGTGCCCGAGTAGATCCGGCCGGCCATCAGCTCGTCGTAGATCTCCTCGCCGTACGCCACGATCTCGGCGACCGCACGGCCTGCCACGAAGCCGAGCGCGGCCTCGCGGGCCTCGACCATCGCGCCGTGGCGTTCCGTGCCGCCGACGCGGAACACGAGCTGCTGCCAGGCGAACCGCGCCAGGTCCCGCGTCGTGAACATCTTGCGGGCGACCAGACCCTTGGCGAAGTGGTAGATCGACGCGCCGACCATGAGCGTGTTGTCGCAGTCGAAGAACGCCGCCCCCGTCGGGTCCGGAGGCACCGTGAGCGCCGCCTCGACCTCCGCCGCGGCCGCCGACGCCGCGCCGGTCAGGACATGCGTCACCTCGGCGTCCTCGTCCTTGCGGCGCCGGCCGAACATGCGGCGAGCCTAATGCTGCTCGGCGGCCGCGGGCCCAGACCGTTGTGTGCGGGATTTCGCCGGCTAGGGCCGTCAGATCCCGCACACAACGTGGCGGGCGGGCGGCGGCGGGCGGGCGGCGGGCGGGCGGCGGGCACGCCGAAGGCCCCCGCCGGAGCGGGGGCCTTCGGTTCGGAGCCGGGTGTGGGTGTTACGCCTCGACGGTGCGACGGCGGCGGGCCACCAGCGCGAAGCCGACGAGGATGGTGCCGCCCACCGCGAACAGCGGGAGGCTGGTACCGGTGCGGGCCAGCGGGGTCTCGGTGTGAACCTTCGGGACCACCGGGGCCTTCGGAGCGAGGGCCGCGTTCACCGCGGTGCCGGCCGGGACGAGCTGGACGAACACCAGCGGCTTGGCCGCGTGGAGCGGGTTGACCGAGATGCCGACGCCGGTCGAGTCCGAGCGGGCGTACTTGCCGTTCGGGTCGACGTCCGAGGTGGTCACGCCGTCGCTGATCTGGACACCGGCAGTGACGAGCACGCCGTTGACCGCGTCGATGACGGTCTTGACCGCGTCCTTGGCGACGTCCGGCAGCTGCGTGCCGTTGATCGAGCCCTCGAGGCCCTTGGACGTGAGCTTCAGGTCGAGCACGTCGCCGACCTTGAGGTGCGCGAGCGTGGTCAGCGTGTCGGCCGCGGCCGAACCCTTGGTGCCGTTCGCCGACGAGATCGACTCGGTCTTGACCGTCTCGAGGGTGACGAGGCCGTTCAGGATGTTGAGGCCGCCGACCTCCGAGGTCGCCTTCGCCGTCACCATGGAGCCGGCGCGGGTGATGTTCTCGGTCGACTTGAGGATGCCGAGCTCGACGATGTTCGTCGAGGACGACAGGTTCAGGAGCGTGTTCTGCAGCGAGTCCAGCAGGTTCGTGAGCTCGCCCTTCACCGCGTTGATCTGCTCGGTCACCGGGGCCGTGGCGCCCTCGGTCGCGCTGTCCAGCGCGGCGAGCGCGTTGTCGACGGTCGCCGTGACCGTGCCCTGGGTCTCGTCGACCGTGTCCTGGAGGCTGTTGATGAGCGCGTCCAGGTCAGCCTTGACCGGGAGGTCGAGGCCGCCGAGGCCGACCTTGACGCTCGCCAGCGAGGAGCTGGACGAGCTGGTCAGCGCGGAGGTCGCCGTGTCCGGCGCGACACTCGAGGTGATCTGGCCGATGCCGACGTCGATGAGGCCCTGGACGTTCTGCGCGAGAAGCGCCTTGCTGTCGGTGCTCTTGCCCGCGAGGCTGGACTCGACCGAGATGCCGAGGACGTCCTGCAGCGGCGCGATGGTGCCGTTGCTGAGGACCGCCTTGGCGACCGAGACCTGCGGCGCGGCGCTCTTCGCCGTGTTGCCGTCGACGAAGGAGATCTCCTGCACGATCGAGCTGATGTCGCCGAGGACCGGAACGTCCAGCGGGATCGGCGTGGGCAGGTTGATCGTCAGGCGGATTGCGGTCCCGGTGGCGTGGCCACCGAACACGTCCGGCACGGGGACCGAGGCGGCGCCGGCGGAGCCGGTACCCGCCACGACCAGCGTGCCGGTGGCGAGGGCGAGAGCGGTGAGCCGCGCCCCCCGGCTGTAGAACTTGCTCATACTCCCGACCTCCGAGTGTTGCCGGCTATCCCCAGCCAGCTCTGACGGTTCCTGGTGGTGTCGTCTTGGGTGGTACGACGTAGCCCACAACGACTAGTTGCTCGACTGGGTTACGGGTCATCTTGAGGTTTTTTACGGGACAGGCGTGGGCGAAGCCTACCGAATCGGACCTAGCCCCGGGGACGCCTGGGTCAGGCGGCGCGTAGGACGTTGGTCCCGTATCGGACGGCCAGGCTAGCGGGTTGAGCCGAACGGGTGACGACC
>CBQZLL010000163.1:0-7249 GCA_967749945.1 uncultured Frankiaceae bacterium | reverse complement strand
CACCCAGTCGTCGGCGCCGTCGAGCCGCGCGAGGAACGCGTCGACGACGTCGTCGCCGACGAGCCCCGCAGCGACCAGCGCCTCGCGGAACGGCTCCACGAGCAGCCGCCACGCGGCGCGGCCGATGGCCCGGTCGCCCTCGCCGCCGAACGACGTCATGACGTCGACGAGCCCCGCCACGTCGAACGCCCGCGGCAACGCGCGGCCGTACCGGCCGTCGTAGCCGCCTGCGCGCATCGCGCCCTGTACGGCGGCGAGCACCGCGTCGTACTCGGGCCACGGCTGGTCGGAGACGGCGGTGGTCCAGTCGAGGTCCTCGACGACGAGCCACCCACCGGGTGCGAGCGCACCCGCGAGCTTCTCGATCACGGCCTGCCGCTCGGGGAGGTGCTCGACGAGCAGGCGCGCATGGACGAGGTCGTACGGACCGTCGAGCGGCTCGGCGACGAGGTCGTGCCGGCGGGTCTCGACGTTCGCCAGGCGGAGCGCGTCGAGCCACCGCGTGTCGACGTCGGTCGCGACGACCGTGCCGTCCGGGCCGACCCGGTCGGCGAGCCACTCGGCGACGACGCCCGTCCCGGCACCGACGTCGAGGCACCGCCACCCGGGCCCGACGCCGCACGCCTCGAGCGCACGGACCGTGCCGGCGCCGTACGTCCGGTGCATCGCGGCGAGGCGTTCGCGCTCGCGGTCCCAGGCGTTGGAGAGGGTGTACGAGGTCGTCATGGGGCCGAACCGTACGCTCTCCCGCATGGACAGCGCCCAGCTCCGCGAACTGCAGGCCCCGCTCAAGCAGCGCTACCGCGACGCGCCCGCGACGGCGGTCGTGACGTTGCGCGCGGACGGCGCGCTCGGCGAGGGCGTGACGTGCTCCGTGCAGACGCACCAGGCGATGGTCGAGGCGGGGCTGCATCCGGCGACCGGCGGCGACGGTCTCGCCGTGTGCTCCGGCGACCTGCTGCTCCAGGCGCTCGTCGCGTGCGCCGGCGTGACGATGCGGTCGGTCGCGACCGCGCTCGACATCGCCCTCACCGGCGGCTACGTCCGCGCCGAGGGCGACATCGACTTCCGCGGGACGCTCGGCGTCGACAAGTCCGCGCCAGTCGGCTTCACCGCGATCCGGCTGTACTTCGAGATCGACGTCCCGGAAGCGTTACGCGCCAAGCTCCTCGAGCTGACGTTGCGGTACTGCGTCGTCTACCAGACGCTGCGGTCGGGACCCCCGCTGGACGCGTCGTACGCCTGACGTAGTCATCGAGGACTACGTCCGTCCGGGCCTTTGGTCACGGGATCCGGGCAACTCGGGCACGCCGCTCAACGCGTCGGCTCGCGGCGCCGAAACCCGGGGGCATGAGCCCCTACGCCCGCCTCCTCAGGACTGCCGCCGGTGCCGCTGTCGCGGCCGTGCTCCTCGGCGGGCCGCCGTCGTTCGCCTCCGCTCCGGCCACCGTCCCGACCGCCGGCTACGACGCCGCCACGACCTCGCTCCTGTACTCGCAGGTGAACGCGCACCGGGTCTCGCTCGGTCTCGGTGCGCTCGCGGTCGACGCGCGGCTCGCCGACGTCGCGAAGTCCTGGACGACGAAGATGGCCGCGAGCGGGACGCTCGCGCACAACGACGCGCTGTTCACCCCGGCGTCGCACCGGTCGCTCGGCATCAAGATCCTTGGCGAGAACGTCGGCGACACGTGGGCGCCCGACCGGATCCAGCCGATGTTCCTCAACAGCCCGCACCACCGCGAGAACATCGAGAACCCGGCATACGCCCTGGCCGGCTTCGCCGTCGTCGTCGACGCCACCGGCCAGTACTGGGTGACCGAGGACTTCGGCAGCACCCGCGCGGCCGCGCCGGCCCCCGTTCCCGCCTCCGCTCCGGCCGTCCGGCGGTCGGTCGCCACTCCCACGCCCGCGCCGACCCGCCCGCGCACCGCAGCCCGCACGGTCACCCCGGTCCGCACGCGAACGGTCACGCCGCGCGCCGCCGTCGCCGCCGTTCCGCCGCGCGCCGAGGCCACGCCCCGCCTCGACACCGCCGTGGTGGCCGCTGCCTCGCCGCTCGATCCCGTGCGAGGCGGCGGCCGTACGGCGTGGGCCGCGGCGGCGTTCCTCGCGGCGGCCCTCGCCGGGTCGAGCCTGCTCCGCCTCCGCCGGCGCGCCAGACTGGACGGGTGACCGAAGACCGCGCTCTCGCGGCGCTCGACGCGACCGGCGTGCCGTACCGCGTCATCAGGCACGGCCCGGTCGGCAGCCTCGCCGAGGCCGCCGCGGCCCGCGGCGTCACGCCCGCGCAGGTCGTGAAGACCCTCGTCGTGCGCCGCGCCGACGACGACTATCTCCTCGTACTTGTTCCCGGCGACCGGACGATCTCCTGGCCCAAGCTCCGCGACGTCCTCGGCGTGAGCCGCCTGTCGATGCCCGACGCCGAAACGGCGAGAGCGGCGACCGGGTACGAGCGCGGCACCATCACGCCGTTCGGCGCGCTGCGGGCCTGGCCGGTCGTCGTCGACGCCCGGGTAGCGGGTGGCGAGATCACGCTCGGTGGCGGCGCCCATGGCGTGGCGGTCGCGCTCGACGGCACGGCGGTCGTGACCGCCCTGGCCGCGACCGTCGCGGACGTCTCCGAGCCCGAGACGGGCTGACCCGGCGGCGGACGCGGGCGCCCTCATCCACAGGCGCGACGTTGTCCACCGTCTCGCCCTCCCCCCTTTCGCCCCGTTCCTGCCCGCCAGATCCTGGCGCACCGAGGCCATGAGGCGCGTACACGCCGTGTCGACGTACTGACCCGGCGTGAGCGGTGCTCCAAGGTCGGAAGGGATGGAGTTCTTGCTGCACGTCGCCGGGATCGAGCCGTTGGAGGAGCGGCTCTACCGTGCCCTGCTCGCGGGCGCGCCGCAGTCCCTCACCGACCTCGCCACCGCGGTCGGCGTGCCCGCCGGGCTGCTCCGCGGCCCGGTCGAACGCCTCCACAGCGCCGGGTTCGTGACCCCGCTCGCCGACGACGCCGACCTCTACGTCCCCGTCCCGCCCGACCTCGCGCTCCACCTCGTCGTGAGCCGCGAGGAGCTCAAGCTCCGCCGCCGCCTCGACGAGCTGAGCCGGCTGCGGGCCTCCGCGCAGCGGCTGGCCCGCCAGCTCGTCGGCGACGTTCCGGAGACCGGCGACGACGTCGTACACGTCGTCGAGGGCGGCCCGCTGGTCCGGCAGAAGATCGCCGACGTCGCGCTGCTCGCCCGCACGGAGATCCGCCGTCTCGAGCCGGTGCCGCTCGTCGACGACGAGCCCGAGACGCAGCCCGAGGTCGGCCGACGGGTCATCTACGAACGGAGCGCGCTCGACGAACCCGCGGTGCTCGACCGGATCCAGCTCCGCCAACTCCGCGGCGAGGACGTTCGTCTGCTCCCCCACCCACCCGCGCGCATCGTCATCGCCGACGACGACCTCGCGTTCGTCGTGCTCGACGACGACGGCGAACGCCCCCGGGGCGTGCTCGTCCACCCGTCGCCGTTGCTGAACAGCCTGGTGGCGGTGTTCGACCTGTTCTGGGAGCGCGCGATCCCGCTCGACTCCCGCGATGCGGCGGAGCGCGACGCCGCGTGGCGGATCAGCGACGACGACGCCGCGTTGCTCCGGCTGCTCGCCGCCGGGCTCAAGGACCAGGCGATCGCCCGGCACCTCGGCATCGGCCTGCGGACCGTCGTACGCCGGATCGGCAACCTCTCCCGCGCGCTGGATGCGGAGACCCGCTTCCAGGCCGGCCTGCAAGCCGCCCGTCGCGGCCTGCTCTAGTAGCCACGGCGCAGCCGCTCCGGCACGAACCCGCCGTCCGTGATCTTGGCGATGTTTCGCACCGTGCCACGCGGAGCAACGTCGCCAAGATCACGAAAACCGGCGGGCACGCCGCCTTTAGTACGCGGCGTCGTCCGCCGGGGGCCAGGCGCGCAGCCGACCGCCCCGGACGAGGAACACCCGGTCTAACGCCGCCCGGTCCGGCCCGTCGGCGTCCGCGACGACCACGGTGAGCTCGCCCTCGGCCGCCGCGGCCCGGACGGCGGCCAGCGCGGCGGCATACCCGGCGGCACCGAGGTCGGCGGCGAGCCCGTCGAGGAGCAGCACGCGCGGGCGGCGGGCGAGCGCGACGGCGAGCGCGAGCAACGCCTGGTCGCCCGCTCCGAGACCCGCCGCCCGGTCGCCCGCCCGGAGCCCCGGGAACCACCCGATCACCCGGGCGGCGCGCTCGTCGCGCGCGGCGGCGCGACGGAACGCGGACCCGGCGCCGAGCCGAAGGTTCTCCAGAACGGTGAGCGCGCCGGTGGCCCGCCGCCCGGCGGGGAGCAACGTCACGCCGAGTGTGGCGACGTCCGCGGCCGGGCGCCCGGTGACGTCCTCGCCGTCGACCCGGACGACGCCGTACGCCGGCGCGAGCAGCCCCGCGGCGGTCCGCAGCAGCAACGACCCGCCGCCGTCGCCGAGCAGCCCGACCACTTCGCCGGTCGCGACGGCGAGGTCGGCCCCACGGAGCACCGCGCCACCCGACCGCACCGACAGCTCACGCACCTCGAACAACGCCCACCGCCCTTTCCGGGCGGTCCGCCGCCGCCCGTTGCGGTACGGATCGCGGCGCCGTTTGTGACCGGCGTGGTCGAGCCAGTTCTGGCGCAACCGCGCCACGGCAGGACGGCGAGCGAGCGTGGCGAATTCATCCACC
The DNA here is from genome assembly GCA_967749945.1 of uncultured Frankiaceae bacterium. Classification (GTDB taxonomy): domain Bacteria; phylum Actinomycetota; class Actinomycetes; order BP-191; family BP-191; genus BP-191. The sequence goes on along the minus strand of CBQZLL010000163.1, from coordinate 2,544 downwards.
AGCACGACTGCCACCTGGAGGACCCCAGCATGAACGCCCGCCTGCTCGCCGCCGTCGTCGTGCTCGCCGTCGCCGGCGGGCTCACGGCCACGCCGGCCGGCGCCGCGCCCAAGACGCTCAAGAAGTCGTACGCGGTGAGCGAGCCGGTGCCGTTCCCGATGACGACGGACGTCCCCGGCATGTACGGCTGCATCGACGGCCAGGAGGGCGTCTCCAAGGACACGCACCCGCTCACCCTCCCGGCGAAGGGCGTGCTCAAGCTCCAGGTCACCTACACCGGCGACTGGGACCTCTACCTGCTCGACAGCGCCGGCGCCATGCTCGCGGCCGCCGAGACGACGGAGACCGGCAACACGAGCCCGGCCGTCGAGAAGATCACGTACAAGAAGGCGAAGAAGGGCCAGCAGGTCAGCATCGTCGCCTGCAACTGGGAGGGTCTCAAGGACGCGACCGTGTCGTACGTCTTCACGTACGCCAGATAAGCTCCCGCGCTAGCGCGCGCCCGCGAGCGTCGCGTCGCGGACGCTGGTCCACGAGATCGGCTCGCGGCCGGTACGGACCTGCTCGACCAGCTCGGTGACGAACCACGCGCGGTAGGCCGCCAGCTCCGCGTCAGCAGGCAACGTGAGCAGCCGTTCCTCGCGGCTCATGACGTCGAACCGCCTGAGCAGCTCCTCCCACGCCTGCACGCTGTCGGCAGCGCGGGTGTCGGCGTCGAACTCGATGGTGACCGTCAGGTGGCCCGCCCGCTGGGCGAGATCGATCGCCTCGGCGACCCGTTGGCGTACGGCGGGGCGGTGCGCGACGCGGTCGGCGTCGGCGAGCATCGTCGAGAACAACGCGCCCTCTTCGAGATCGGGACGCGACGCGGCCATCAGCGCGACCTCGCGCAACAGGTCGTTCGCGTGCTGCTCGGCAGCACGGAACAGCGGAACGGGGACGTCCACCAGCCGCACCCTGACCCGGCGCAGCGCCACGGCGACCCCTTTCCCGGGGACGTGTCCCCGGGAACATCACGCGTGAAACCTGGGACCATGGCGGCCGAGCGAGAGTGGCGGAACTGGCAGACGCGCCGGGTTTAGGTCCCGGTGCCCTCGGGCGTAGGGGTTCGACTCCCCTCTCTCGCACCACCCGGTGTGCCGCCAGTCGTGTTACGCGGTCGCGCCGCGCTCGTACGTCAAGGGCGACGGCACCACGACTGGAGGACCCCATGCGCATCCGACCCAGCGCCCTGGCGCTGTCCCTGCTGGTGCTCTCGGCACTGCCGGAGAGCGCGCACGCCGACCCGTTCGTCGGCCGGCTCGGCACCGCGACGACCGTCGTCCGGCTCCGCGGGACGGACGGCAAGGCGTACCAGGCGACGTTCACGGCGATCGCGGTGACACCGCAGAGCGGCGCGCCGACGTACTCGCTCGACGTCTCGATCGCGGGTTGCTCCGACGGCACGTGCGCGATGACGAGGCGGTACGCGCAGCGCCTCACCGGCGGGCAGATCACCGCGACCGCCGACATGACCGCGGTCACCGTCCGGGTCACGATGCTCGGCGCGCCGCTGACGATCGCGTGGACCGCGGCGACCGACCCGAGCCCGACCGACACCCCGGGCCTCTACGTCGCGGTGCAGGGCAACGAGGGCCGCATCAACGCTGACGGGCGCGCCGCCGACGTCCGCGCGACGGTGTGGGGCGCAACTTGCCGGGCGCAGGGGACCTACTCGAGCCCGTACACGGTCGCGCCCGACGGCTATGCGTCGAGCTCCGGCCCGACGCCGCCGAAGTCGGCCCCGCCGCAGTTCGCGAAGCGCGCGCGCAAGCACGTCACGTGCCTCGCCTGACGCTCACCGGCGTCCGCGACCTTGCCGATGTCGGGCTCACGGTGCGCAGCGACCCGCGCGTCGGGGCGGCGTCGCGACTGACGTACGGCGGCATCGACGTCACGCGCTACCACCGGCTCGGCTTCGACATGCGCGACACCTGCCCGCGCGGCATCGCCGGTGCCGACGTACGCCTCGCGGGCGTCGTCGCCGGACACCGGGTCGCGCGCGCGGTCGCGCGGGTCCGGTGCGTCGCCGCCTCCTCCGCCGCACCAGCCGCCGAGCCCAACCCGCGTCCGCAGGTCAACCTCAACGCCCAGACCGGTGTGGCGACCCAGGAGCGCGAGACGCAGCACCTCGGGTACGCCGACCAGGAGGCGCCGGCGGTGGGCGGCGCTGGTCGCGGCGGCGCCTACGGCTTCGGTTTACGGACCTCGGTCAGGACGCGCACGCGAGCTGCGCGACCGTAGGACCGACAGGGGTCCGCGCACAGACCGGGAGGTCGTCGCCGCGGTCGCGTACCTGGACGTGGAACCCGGCGCCCGAGAACTCGGCGAGGACGTTGACCTGCGCGACCGGCAGGTCGACAACCTGGGCGGGCCGCGGGCCGGCGGGGTGCGCCCCCCCTACCCGGACGGGGGTGAACGGCCCCACCCCCCCCCGCCCCGCGGCACCCACAGGCGGCGGCACGCCCCCCGCAGCCACGGGCGACAAGCCGGCGGGCAACACGA
>CBQZLL010000162.1:0-7326 GCA_967749945.1 uncultured Frankiaceae bacterium | reverse complement strand
TCGTGATCTTGGCGATGGTTTGCACCGTATGCGTGCAGAACCTCGCCAAGATCACCGAGTGCGCCGCCGGAGCACGACCGCCGCGACCACGGCCGCCAGCAGGGTGAGCCCGGCCAGGTACGGCGCGAGGCTCGTGCCGCCGCCGGACGCGACCCGGAACCTCCGCACGACGACGGGCGACGCGCTGTCGGTGTCGCGGTCCGGCGTCACCGTCAGCGTGTGCGCCCCGGGCGCGACCGGCACGGCGAGCGCGAGCTGCTCGCCGGGCCGCACGGTCAGCGTCGAGAACAGTCCGCCGAGCCGTCCCGTCGCGTCGACCGACTGCCCGTCGAGGTCGAGGCGGAACGTCGCCGCCGCCCGGCCACCCTCCCCCACGAGGACGACGCGCGCAGTGGCGCCGCTGACCCGCGCGCCCTCGGCGGGCGCCGCGATCCGTACCCGCGCGGGAACGTGCGTAGGCGCGACGAGCAGCGCGAGGACAGGCACGAGGACGGCGGGACGCACGGAACGGATCGTGGCACGAACGCGCGCCCACGCTCGTTGCCGCGAGAGGATGCCGGGGGATGAGAGGAGCGCGATGCGACGCACGGCGATCCTGCTGGCCGGCCTGGCCTTGACCGGCTGTGGCGGCTACGACGACCCGAGCGCCGCGCCGGCGACCGCGCCGGCGACCGCGACGACCCCGTCGACGACCCCGTCGACGGTCCCGTCGACGGTCCCGACGACGACCGGACCGACCGCGTCGTCGAGCTGCGGCCCGCAAGCCCCGCTCCCCGCGGGCGCGACGCTCGTCACCGCGACGGTCTCGGGCAGCACAGTGACGACCGCGAACCACACGTGGCGCGTCAAGGTCGGGAGCGCGGTGCGCATCGCGGTGACGGCTGACCGCGCGGACGAGGTGCACGTCCACAGCTACGACAAGAAGCAGGACACCGTGCCGGGCTGTCCGACCGCGATCGACCTCACCGCGAGCATCCCCGGCACGGTCGAGGTCGAGCTCGAGAACGCCGGGCTGCACCTGTTCGACCTCAAGGCCGGTTGATGCTGTTCCTCGCCCACGGCGTCGGCGGGCGCGCGGACCTGCCCGTGCCGTTCTGGCTCGCGCTCTACGGCGCGGGGATCGCGGTCGTCCTGTCGTTCGCCGCGCTGGGCGTGCTCTGGCCGACGTCGCGGCTGCGCTCGGACAAGGGCGTACCGCTCCCCCACGTCGTCGCCGCGGTCCTCGACTCGGCGATCCTGCGCTGGCTGCTCCGGCTACTGGTCCTCGCGGTGTCGCTGATGCTCGTCGCGGCGGCGTTCGCCGGCCAGCCCGGCGAGGAACGCAACCCGCTGCCGTGGTTCTTCTTCATCCAGTTCTGGGTCGGGCTCGTGCCGCTGTCGCTGGCGTTCGGGCCGTTCTGGCGGACGGTCAACCCGCTCCGCACGATCCACCGGCTCATCTCCGCCGCGTCCGGCAGCGACCCGCGGATCGGCCTGCGCGACGTGCCCGCGTACGTCGGCTACTGGCCCGGGGTCGCCGGTCTCGCGGCGTTCGCCTGGCTCGAGCTCGTCATGCCGGACCGCGCCGACCCGCGCACCCTTGGCGTCATCATCGTCGGGTACGCCGCCCTCCACCTCGTCGCCGCGTCGGTCTACGGCGCGGACTGGTTCGAGCGCGGCGACGCGTTCGAGGTCTACTCGACCCTGATCGGGCGGCTGTCCCCGATCGGCCGCCGCCCGGACGGCGTGCTGGTGGTGCGCAACCCGCTGGACGGCCTCACCGGGCTGGTCTCCGAGCCGGGGCTCGTCGCGTTCGTCGTCGTGCTGCTCGGCTCGACGGCGTTCGACGGCGTGACGCGGTCGCGGTGGTGGAAGTCGTTCGCGGGCGCGCAGACCGGCTGGCCGGCCGTGCCGAAGTACACCGGCGGTCTCGTCGCCTGCTGCGCGGTCGTCGGCGTGACGTACGTCGTCGCGACCCGACTCGCCGGACGGGAGGCGGGCGCCGACCCGGGGCCGTTGCCCGATGCCTTCGTCCACTCGGTCGTCCCGATCGCCGTCGGGTACGCCATTGCGCACTACTTCTCGCTCCTCGTCCTCGACGGCCAGCAGACGTGGATCCTCGCGTCGGACCCGTTCGGCACCGGCGCCAACTGGTTCGGTACCACCCACTGGACCATCGACTACACGCTCGTGTCGACGCGGGTCATCGCGGTGACGCAGATCAGCGCGATCGTGGCCGGCCACGTCCTCGGCGTCATCGCCGCGCACGACCGCGCGGTGCAGCTGTTCCGTGGCCGCGCCGCGGTCCGCGGGCAGTACCCGTTGCTCGCGGTCATGGTCGCGTACACGCTCGGCGGCGTCGCGTTGCTGCTGGGTACGTGATGCTCCCGCAGGCGCACGCGGGCGGCGTCCCGGAGACGCTGGGGGTGCTCGTACCGCTCGCCCTCGTCGTCGTGATGCTGCGATTCGGCGCGAAGAAGACGCCGCCCGAGGCTCCCCCGCCGGAGGAGCTGCCGGACGACGATCAGCAGGAGACCTGACCGGCGGTCTGGCCGGACGGCAACGGCACTTCGACGGTCTCGGTGATCGTGCGGTGCGCGGGCACCCGCCCCGACAGGAACAGGAAGTCAGGCTGCGGGTCGGTCCCGATGAAGCGCTCGACCCGGCACTTGCCGTGGCCGGCCTTGCGCCCGTCGTTCGCGATCGCGACGGTGATCCGCGCCTTGTCGCCCACGACCTCGGTGCCGAGCACGGTGGCCTTGAACGGCCCGACACCGCGGACGCTGAGCCAGAGCAGGATCGCGAGGACGACGAACCCCGCGAGGAGACCGGCCATCACCGTGCCGTGCGACTGGGTCGGCGAGGGCGCCGCCGGGCGCGGGAGGGCGAGGTCCACGTCGTCCGCGGTGACCTCGTCGAACGGCGCCTCGCACCGTACGCAGACCTGCAGGTCACCGCGTCGGGGCGTGCCGCACCGCGGGCAGCGTTCCAGGGGCATGCCGCTCATCGTAATGGCGGTGCTCGCGGGGCCTTCCGCCGATAGCGTCTCGCTCCGAGATGGACGTCCTCAGGTCGTTGCGCGCGCTCGCGATGGACGTCAGCCCGTTGCGCACGTCCCGCGAGTTCCGGTTGCTGTGGACCGGGCAGGTCGTGTCGTTCCTCGGCTCGCAGATCACCTACGTCGCGGTGATGTTCCAGGTCTACTCGCTGACCCGGTCGTCGCTCGCGGTCGGACTCGTCGCGCTCTGCGAGCTGGTGCCGTTGCTGACGATGTCGTTCGTCGGCGGCGCCCTCGCCGACGCGGTCGACCGGCGCGCGCTGGTGCTGCGGACCGAAGCGGCGCTGACGTTCGTGCCGCTCGTGCTGCTCGTCAACGCGCGGCTCGACCACCCGAAGGTCTGGCCGCTGTACCTGATGATCGCGTTCGCGTCAGGGCTCGACGGGTTGGGCCGCCCGTCGTTGTGGGCATTGATGCCACGGCTCGTCGAGCCCGACCAGCTCGCCGCCGCGACCGCGCTGCACAGCCTCTACCTCAACCTCGGCGCGGTCGCCGGACCCGCGACCGGCGGGCTCGTCATCGCGGCCTTCGGGCTGCCGGGGACGTACGCGATCGACGTCGTGTCGTTCGCCATTTCGCTCGCGACGCTGGCCGCGATGAAGGCGTCGCCGCCACCTGACGACGCCGAGCGACCGAGCCTCGCGTCGGTGGCCGAGGGCTGGCGGTACGCGCGCAGCCAGCCGGTGCTGATGGGGACGTACCTCATCGACTTCAACGCGATGATCTTCGGGATGCCGACGGCGCTGTTCCCGGCGCTGGCGTTCGGGCGCTTCGCGTCGAGCGGGCTCGCGCCCGCGACCATCGTCGGGCTGCTCAACGGCGCGCCGTACGCGGGCGCACTGATCGGTACCGCGACGAGCGGCTGGGTAGGCCGGGTGACGGGCCAGGGCGTGGCGATCGTCTGGTCGGTCGTCATCTGGGGCGCGGCGATCACGGCGTTCGGCTTCTCGGGTTCGCTGTGGCTCGCGCTGCCGCTGCTCGCGGTCGCGGGTTGGGGCGACTTCGTCAGCGCGACGCTCCGCTCGGTCATCTGGAACGAGACGATCCCGGACGCCATGCGCGGCCGCCTCGCCGGCATCGGCTTGGCGAACGTCGCGAGCGGCCCGTCGCTGGGCAACGTCGAGGCCGGGGTCGTGGCGCGGTTCTACGGCACGACGTTCTCCATCGTCAGCGGCGGGCTCGCGTGCATCGCGGGCGCGGGCGTGTTGTCGCTGCTGTTGCCGGAGTTCGTCAGGCACCGGGCAGTGGAACGAAGCGAACCTGACGGCTGACCGGGTCGGCCTCGACGAGCCGGACCTTCACCCGCGTGCCGAGCGGGGCCGGTCCGACCAGCCGCGCGCGGACCGCGGGATCGGTGAGCTGCACTATCCCCCCGTGGTCGTCGGTCTCGGTGACGACCGCGTCGAACGTCTCGCCGACCCGCGGCGCGAGCACCGACGCTTCGACATAGTCGAGGATCGCGCGGTCGAGCGTGCGTTCCCGACGGTCCGCCCCGGCCATCAGCGCGGGCAGGCTCGGCAACGACGCGCGACACCAGTCGGGCACCTCGTCGCCGGCGTACACCGCGACGACGGTCTCGGAGACGAAGCGGTCGGCGAGCCGGCGTAGCGGCGCGGTCGCATGGGCGTACGGCGCCGCGATCGCGCTGTGCTCCGCGACCGACGGTGGCGCGCCGTCGAACGCCGCGTACCCCGCGCCGCGCAACAGCGTCGTCGCGAGGCTGAGCAAGGCCGCGTGCGCGGGCACGGTCGGGTCGAAGCCGCGGATGAAGGACGCGTACGACGTGTCCTCCGGCCACGCGACGCCCAGCGCGGATGCGCTGTGCCGCAACGCTTTCACCGACCTCGGGTCGGGCGGCGGCATGGTCCGCAACAGTCCCACGCCACCGTCGAGCATGACCTTCGCCGCGGCCATGCCCGTGAGCAGGGAGATCTGCGCATTCCATCCCTCGACGGGGAGTGGTGCGACGTACGCGAGCGCGTAGCCGCCGTCGTTCGGCACCACCTCCTGCGCGGCCGTCGGCAACGAGACGCCGCCGCGTTCGGCCTCGCGGCGCTGGCGTCGCTCGCCGATCTCGCGCAGCAGCCGCAGGGCGTCGACGGCGGTCCCGTCGTCGAGCGCGCGTTGCACCGACGGGTAGTCGAGCCGCGCGCGGCTGCGAACCGTCGCGCGCTCGACGCGTACCTCGGTCGGCTCCGCGTCGGCGTCGAGGTCGAACGTCCAGAGCACCGCCGGGCGGTCGCCGTCGGGCAGCAGCGACGCGGCACCTTCGCCGAGGGCCTCGGGATGCAGCGGCACGCGCCGGTCGGGCGCGTACAGCGTCATGCCGCGGCTCCGGGTGTCGCGGTCGAGCGGGCCTCCGGGGTCGACGTACGCGCCGACGTCGGCGATGGCGTACGACACCCGGTACCCGCCGTCGCGCCGCGTCGCGCCGTAGGCCTGGTCGAGGTCGAGGCTGCCGGGCGGGTCGATCGTGACGAGTGCGACACCGGTGCGGTCGGCGTACTTCGGCCGCCGGCGCGCGGCCGCGGCCGCCTCCGCCTCGACCGGCGGGGGGAACGACTCGGGCAGCCCGAGCTCGGCGCGGATCGCGGCGAAGCCCGCCGCGAGCTCGCCCGCACGCGGCGCGAGCCGCAGCCGTGCCATCCGTACCTCCTTGCACGGGAGCGTACGTGGCCGCGGCGTGAGACTTCCGTGACGAACGTGGCGCACGCGAACAAAGGGGGCAGACACTGGCCTTGGAGGTGCGGACAACGTGTCCCTGCTGATCACGCCGACGACGTACGGGGATCTCACCCTGCTCGGCGTCGCGGGACCCGTGACCGCGCGGAACGTCGCGACGTTCCAGCGCCAGCTCGACGCGACGCTCGCCGCGCGCCCGCAGGCCGTCATCCTCGACCTCGGCCTGGTCACGAAGCTCGACCAGGCCGGGCTCAACGCCTTCGTCGGTACCGCGACCCGGTGCCGGCTCCAGGGCTGCGCGCTCGCACTCTGCCGGGTCCCCGACCACGTGCGCGACCTGCTCGCCGAGGAGCGGGTCACGATCCCGATGTACGAGACGCTCGCCGACGCGACCGAGACCCTGCTCTACGCGGCGGCCTGGCGGTAAACCTCGTTCTTTGTGATCTTGGCGAGGTACTGCACGCATCTGGTGCAAACCATCGCCAAGATCACGGTTTCCGAGCGGTGGGCACTACCGGGCGTCGACGTCGTCGACGTCCCCTGCCGCGATGGCGAGCAGCAGGTCCCAGCACGCGGCGCACAAGGTCACGTCGTACCGCGGGCGCAGCAAGTCGGGGACGTCTTGGCGGCATCTCGGGCAGAGCGGCACGTCCACTCCCAAGCCCCCATGCACCGACCCCCTACGTCCTGTATCGGTTCGCGCGCCAGGCCGTCTGTAGCGATCGGGCCACTCCGGTTGCGCCGGACGGCGTACCTGCTACCGGGAGGTCCCGTACGAGGTCTCGACCGGGTAGGAGTCGGACGGGTCCCACTCGAGGACGAGTCCGGCGACTCCTGTCACGTCCATAGTGCCCGCCCCGGCGTACGCCAGGTGCATCTGGAACTGCCCCGACGGGAAGGTGCCGGTCGTCGGGACGTCGATGCAGTCGTAGAACGTCGGTCCCTCGTGCACGCGCGGCACCGGGAAGGTGACGAGCGGCACTGTCACGCTGCCGTTCCAGGCGTAGCCCCCGATCGTCAGGACCCATTCGCCGAAGACGTAGAGGCCGTCGTCGACCTGCCCGTCGGCACAGACACGTGCTGTCGTGCCGTCCCAGGCGACGACCTGGACGTTGCCGTGAGGTGAGACGGGGACACCTGCGCGCGCCGCCGTGGCGCCGAGGGTCGGCGAGACGGCCACGGCTAGCGTGACGGCGAGTACGACTGGGCGTCGCATGGAGAGGCTCCTCCGGGTAAGCGCTGGGAGAGCCTCATTTCACCTTCCACTGGTCCGGCTCCTGCCTGGTGCACGTCACAAGAGGGTTTTCCACCACGTACTCGCAGATCGGCGTGACGTTCTCGGTGACACCGGGGAGCTCGTCGCCGAAGCCCTGGACGGCGAGGGTGTCGCCGGGCCGGGCGTCGTCGCCGACGCAGACGCCCGGCGCGCACGCGGACCTGGGCGTGACGGTCACGGGGACTCTCACGTGCGGCGTGCTGGGCCGCCGCGCGGCTGGGACAGCAGCAGGAGGACGCGACGCCCCTACGCCGTCGCGTCCTCCTGCTGACTTGGACCCCGCCGAGCCCAGCGCGCTGGAGCCCCGCAGATCGGGGGCGTGCGGGGCTCC
>CBQZLL010000161.1:0-7346 GCA_967749945.1 uncultured Frankiaceae bacterium | reverse complement strand
GCGGCGAGATGCAGCTGCCGTTCGTCCTGCAGTCGGCCGAGGTGATGAAGGCCGCGGTCGCGTACCTCGAACCGCACATGGAGAAGGCCGACTCCGGCGGCAAGGGCACCATCGTGCTCGCGACCGTCAAGGGCGACGTCCACGACATCGGGAAGAACCTCGTCGACATCATCCTGTCCAACAACGGCTACACGGTCGTCAACCTCGGCATCAAGCAGCCGATCTCGGCGATCCTCGACGCCGCGTCCGAGCACTCAGCGGACGCGATCGGCATGAGCGGCCTGCTCGTGAAGTCGACGGTCGTCATGAAGGAGAACCTCCAGGAGATGGCGCAACGCGGCGTCTCGACGCCCGTGCTGCTCGGCGGCGCGGCGCTGACCCGCGCGTACGTCGAGCGCGACCTCCGCGAGGTGTACGACGGCGACGTGTCCTACGCGCGCGACGCGTTCGAAGGGCTGCGGCTGATGGACGCGGTCATGGCGGCGAAGCGTGGCGCCGGCTCGGTGCCGTCCGCCGCGACCGTACGCACGCCCGCGACCGCGCCGTCCGAACGCCCCGCTCCGCGGCGACGGCTGCCCGAGGTGGCCGAAGCCGACCTGCCCGCGCGGTCGGCGGTCGCGACCGACGTGCCGGTGCCGGTGGTGCCGTTCTACGGCGCGCGCGTCGTCAAGGGGATCGCGCTCGCGGAGTACGCGGCGTACCTCGACGAGCGGGCGACGTTCATGGGGCAGTGGGGGCTGCGCGGGTCACGAGGCGGCACCGGCCCGTCGTACGAGGACCTGGTCGAGACCGAGGGACGGCCGCGGCTGCGCGACTGGCTCGCCCGGATCCAGGCGGAGGGCATCGTCAACGCGGCGGTCGCGTACGGCTACTTCCGGTGCGTGAGCAAGGGCGACGACCTCATCGTGCTCGGCGAGGACGGCGGCGAACGCTGCCGCTTCACGTTCCCGCGGCAACGCCGCGACCGGCGTCTCTGCATCAGCGACTTCTTCCGCTCCGACGAGTCGGGCGAGACCGACGTCGTCGCATTCCACGTCGTGACGATGGGGTCGCACGTGTCCGACGTGACCGGCGAGCTGTTCGCGCGCAACGCGTACCGCGAGTACCTGGAGCTGCACGGCCTGTCGGTGCAGCTCACCGAGGCGCTGGCCGAGATGTGGCACGCGCGGATCCGCGAGGAGATGGGGCTCGCGGGCGAGGACTCGCTGGAGCTGGCCGAGATCTTCCGGCAGCGCTACCGCGGCTCGCGGTACTCGTTCGGCTACCCGGCCTGCCCGAACCTCGAGGACCAGACGAAGCTCGTCGACCTGCTCCAGCCGGACCGCATCGGCGTGACGTTGTCCGAGGAGTTCCAGCTCCACCCCGAGCAGTCGACGTCCGCGATCATCGTGCATCACCCCGAAGCCAAGTACTTCGCGGCCCGGTGAGCCCAGGTCGACGCTGGCCGCGTTCTCGGTCGCTCGCGTGCGTAGCACGCATCGTCCCCTGCGGCCTTGCCAGCCCCGACCTGGACTCACCGTGGTGAGCGGCCTCGCCGCGGTCCTGTTCGACATGGACGGGTTGCTCGTCGACTCCGAGCCGGTCTGGTCGGTCGCGGAGGCCGAGATCATGGCGTGGCTCGGCGGGCCATGGAACCTGTCCGTGAAGGCGCAGTGCGTCGGGCGTCGGGTGGACGAGGCGTGCCGGATCCTCGTCGACGTCGCAGGGTCGTCGGTGCCGCCCGAGGAGGTGCAGGAACGCCTCGTGGCACGGATGTGCGAGCTGTTCCGCGCGCACCTGCCGTTGCTGCCCGGCGCGCTCGACCTGCTCGACGGCGTGCGCGCGGCAGGCGTACCGACCGCGCTCGTCTCGTCGTCGTACCGGGTGCTGGTCGACGCGGCACTGGAGTCGCTGGGCGCCGACCGTTTCGACGTGACGGTCGCGGGCGACGAGGTGGTCCGCGCGAAGCCCGACCCCGAGCCGTACCTGCGTGCGGCCGCCGCGCTCGGTGCCGACCCGGCGGACTGCGTCGTCGTCGAGGACAGCACCGCGGGGTGCGTGTCGGGACGCGCTGCGGGCTGCCGCGTGGTGGGCGTGGCGAACGTCGTGCCCCTCCCGCCGGGCCTCGCCGATCTCGCCGCGGGTTCGCTCGCCGCCCTCGACGTCACGGACCTTACGGCGCTGGGTAGAGCCGGAAGAAGTGTGGCTGCGCCGGTCCCCGCTGCCGGCCACGCGCGTCGTACTGCGTCTCGTTGACCTGCAGCCGGCGACCCGTGTCGAGGCGGACGACGACGGCGTAGAACCATCCGCGGTCGTAGTCCGGGACCGCCACGGTGCGCGCGGTGACGACGGTGCGGTCCGTCGCGAGCTCGATGCGCGCGATGCCCGGCGAGACCTCCGACGTGATGAGGACCCACTGCGAGCCCGGGCCCGCGGCGTACAGCGGCTCTTGCGTCCAGCCGCGCGTGGTCGTCAGCGTCGCGCGGGTGCCCGGGGGCAGGCTGCCGACGACCGTTCGCGTGCAGTAGTCGAACCAGTCGATGCCGGCGACGATGCTCCACTGCCAGGTCCGCCCGCCCGCCCGGCCCTCGCCCACGGTGGTCGGGGTCCGGTACGCCGGGCATGTCGCCTCGATCGAGGGCGCGGGCGGCGGCGCGAAGCCGAGGCCGCTCGCGCAGGCCGTCGCCGCCGCCGGGGCGGCGTGGGTGAGGTTCGCCATGAGCAGGCAGTCGTCGTATCTCTCCCGCGCGGCCGCGTCGGTCCTGATCTGCTCGTACGGCCGGGGCGTCCCGCCGGTGACCGGGCCCGGGTCATGGCGCCAGTCGATGCGTGGCAGCGTCAGGGCCGCGACGACCGCGACGACTGCGGCCGCTGCGACGGTCGCGACGCGGCGTGCGTGCCGCTCCACCCGCGTGCTCCCCGTCGGTCAGTCGAGCAGGTCGGGCTGCTCCTTGACGATGCGGGCGTACAGCGGCTGGAACGAGATCCACCCGGCGACCTCGCTGCCGACCTGTGCGTGCGTCTTCGTCGCCTGCTCGGGGTCGATGTAGACGCGCGGACCGGCGGCCATGGCGAGGAGCTGGGCCTGGCAGGAACGTTCCATCGTGACGAACCACCAGACCGCCGCGTCGACGGTCGTGCCCGCGGTGAGCAGGCCGTGGTTGCGCAGGATGATCGCCTTGTTGCCGCCGAGGGCGTGCGCGATCCGCTTGCCCTCCTCGACGTCGAGCACGACGCCGGTGTAGTCGTCGAACACGGCGTGGTCCTCGTAGAACGCCGTGACGTCCTGGGTGATCGGCTCCAGCGGCAGGCCGAGCGCGCTGTACGCCTTGCCGTGCACCGAGTGCGAGTGCGCCGCGGCGACGACGTCGGGGCGGGCGGCGTGGATCTGCGAGTGGATGGCGAACGCCGCGGCGTTGACCGGGTGACGGCCCTCGACGACCTCGCCCTGTTCGTTGACGAGGATGAGGTCGCTGACCGAGATGTGGCCGAAGGGCATCGCGAACGGGTTGACCCAGAAGTGGTCGGTGTATTCGGGGTCGCGGGCGGTGATGTGGCCGGCGATGCCTTCCTCGAAGCCGAACTTCGAGAAGAGCCGTAGGCCGGCGGCGAGGCGCTGCTTGCGGTGGAGACGCTCCTCCTCGACGGTCGCGAACGTCGGCATCGACAGGTACGTCAGCTCCGGCCGGTTCGACGGCATGATCTCGGGCATTCCTCCGACGCCTCCTTGGTGTGGCGGTGGGGGCAACCCCGCCACCTAGTTCCACAAGCTCCCTTAGTCGGTGGCGGGGTTGCCCCCACCACCTCTCCGCAGCGTGTCCAGTGTGCCCTACCCGCTCACTCCGACGCGATCGCCCTCAGCACGTCGAGCTTGGCCGCGCGGTGGCCGGGCCAGATGGCGGCCGTGACGCCCGCCAATGCGGCGATCACGACGACCGTCAGCAACTGCCCCGGGGGGACGCTGAGGTGGTCGATGCCGTTGCTGCGGAGCGCCTGGACCAGGGCCCAGCCGAAGAAGAGACCGATGGCGAGGCCGAGGAGGGTGCCGAAGAGCGCGACGATGACCGCCTCCCAGCGGACCGTCGTACGGAGCTGGGATCGGCTCATGCCGACCGCGCGGAGCAGGCCGAGCTCGCGGGTGCGTTCGAAGATCGAGAGGGCGAGGGTGTTCATGATGCCGAGCCAGGCGATGACGATGGCGAGGGCGAGCAGCACGTAGATGAGGCCGAGCAGCTGGTTGATCTGTTCCGCCTGCGCGGCCTTGAACTCGGTCTGGTCCTGGAGCTCGGCGTTCGGGTAGGCGTCGGTGAGGCGTTCGATCGCGCGACGCGCGTCGGCCGCCGTGACGTCGCGCGCCTTGCTCACGAAGATCCGGTTGTCGAACTGGTTGGCGAAGTTCGACTCGTACGTCGGCAGCGAGACGAGGTACTCGCCGACCGCGTCCACGCGGCGGTAGATCGCGGCGATGCGTAGCATCTGGTCGCCGGTCTTGGTGAACGTCACGGGCACCTCGTCGCCGACGTGCCAGCCCTTGTCCTTCGCGGTCGTCCGTGACACCGCGAGCGTGCCGGACATGAGGTCGGTGAGTCTCCCCTCGACGAGATCGACGTCGAGGATCTGGTCGAACTGTGCCGGATCGACGCCGCTGACGAAGCGGGTGCTGCCGTCGACCTTGGCCTGGCCGATCCGGAAGCCGGACACGGCGCGGACCTCCGGTAACTTGGCGAGGGAGTCGGTGAGCTGGGGACTGAGGCCCCCGAAGTCGAACGTCCCGCTGTCGATGACGAAGTCGCCGGTGAATGCCTTGTCGATGCCGGCGTTGATCGACGTCTTGGCCGACGCGGCGAAGATCATGATGAAGCCGACCAGCCCGACGCCGATCATCAGCGCGGCCGCGGTCGAGGCGGTGCGCTTGGGGTTGCGCATGGCGTTCTCGCGGGCCAGCGTCCCGGCTATGCCGCGGAGGCGGGGGAGTGGCGAGCCGATGAGCCGGGCGGCCGGGCGCGCGAACACCGGCCCGAGTACGGCGACGCCGAAGAAGATCACCGTGGCGCCGAGGCCGACCGCGGCGGGCTTGTTGGCCGCGTCGCCGAACAGCCCGTTCAGCAGCGATGCGCCGCCGAGGGCGGTGATGACGACGCCGACGACGGTGCGTCTGCGCGAGCCGCCGGTCGACTCGAACGCGAGGTCGCGCATCGCCGCCACCGGCGGCACCTTGGACGCGCGACGGGCGGGGAAGAACGCCGACGCGATGCTCACGCCGACGCCCGCGACGAGCGACACGACGACCGTCTTGCCGCTGAACACGATGCCGCCCGCCGGGATGTCGATCCCGAACGCCTTGAGCACCGCCTTGAGCCCGGCGGCGATCGCGATGCCGGAAACCATGCCGAGCAACGAGGCGACCAGGCCGACCGCGGTCGCCTCGACGAGGACCTCGCCGAGCACCTGGCGGCGGCTCGCGCCGACCGCCCGCATCAGCGCCATCTCGCGCCCGCGCTGGGCCACGATGATCGAGAACGTGTTGTAGATGATGAACGAGCCGACGAGCAGCGCGACGACCGCGAACGTCAGCAGGAACGCGTTGAAGAACCGGAGGTTCTTGCGCAGCAGGGTCTGGTTCTCCTTGACGAAGGCGTCTCCGGTCAGCGCCTCGACGTCGCCGGGCAGCGCGCGTGCGAGCGTGTCGCGCAGCTCCTTCTGAGTGACGCCGCTCGCGCCGACGACCGCGATGGAGTCGTAGCGGCCGGGCTCGCCGACGAGCCGTTGCGCGGCCGGGCCGGTGAACATGACGTTCGTCGCGCCGAGCGTGCCGGACGCGTCGCCGAACGTCGCGAGGCCCGCGACGACGACGCGTTGCGGACCCTTCCCGACGAGCACGGTCACCGTGTCGCCGACCTTCGCGTCGGCCTTGCCGGCGGTGTACTCGTCGAGGACGACCTCGTTGTCGGCGGTGGGCGCGTGCCCCTCGACGAGCCGGAACGGGTTCAGTGCGGCGACGGTCGCCCAGTTGCGGCCGAACGTCGGCGCGCCGCGGCCGGGGTTGCCGACGGCCTTGCCGTTCTTGCCGATGATCTGGGTGTAGCCCTCGGTGAGCCCTTCGGCGGCGGCGACGCCGGACACCGTACGGACCGTGTCGAGGACGCTCGCGGACACCCGCGCGCGTTGCGTGCTGAAGTCACCCTCGATCGACGCCTTGCCGCGGACGACCGCGTCGGTGCCCGCGGGCGCGTCGGCGAAGAGCCGGTCGAACGTACGGCCGATCGTGTCGGTGAGTACGAGGGTGCCGGACATGAACGCGACGCCGAGCAGCACGGCGAGCGAGGTCGTGAACAGCCGGAGCTTGCGGGCCAGCAGGCCCTTGAGCGCGATCCGGAACACGTCAGACCTCGAGGTTCTTCATCCGGTCGAGCACGCGTTCGGCGGTCGGCTTGGCCAGCTCGTCGACGATCCGGCCGTCCGCGAGGAAGACCACGCGGTCGCCGTACGCCGCCGCGACCGGGTCGTGCGTGACCATGACGATGGTCTGGCCGAGGGTGTCGACGGCGTTCCGGAGGAAGGTGAGGATCTCGGCGCCGGAGTGCGAGTCGAGGTTGCCGGTCGGCTCGTCGGCGAACACGATGTCGGGCTTCGCGGCGAGGGCGCGCGCGACGGCGACGCGCTGCTGCTGACCACCCGACAACTCGCTGGGCCGGTGCCCGAGACGGTCGGTGAGGCGGACGGTCTTGACGACGGTGTCGAGCCATTCGCGGTCGGGGTCGCGCCCGGCGAGCGCGGTCGGCAGGGTGACGTTCTCGAGCGCGGTCAGCGTCGGGACCAGGTTGAACTGCTGGAAGACGAACCCGATCTTGTCGCGGCGCAGCGCGGTGAGGCGCTTGTCGTCGAGCGTCGTGAGGTCGACGCCGCCGACGTAGACGGTGCCCTCGGTGAGGGTGTCCAGCCCGGCGACGCAGTGCATGAGCGTCGACTTGCCCGACCCGGACGGGCCCATGATCACGGTGAACTCGCCGCGTCCGAAGTCGACGGTGACGTCGTTCAGCGCGGTGACGGCGGTGTGCTCGCGGCCGTACACCTTGGTCGCGTGGACCGCGCTTGCCGCGGCGCCGTCGGCCGTCTGGCCCGTCGCGTCGCCGGTCCTGCCCGCTCGCGTGCGCATCGTGTCGTCGTCTCCCGTCGTCTGTACCTGTCCGCCGACGACCCTAGGTGGCGGAGGGTCGTCGCGTCCTGCCAGTTCGCCGCCCGCTCACCCGCCGGATCCGGGCACGCGAGGGCGTACCGGGGCGAGCCCGGCGTGTCGTGCCCAGAGTCGTGACGAAGGTCACGCGGGAGGCGGCAGCGGTGGCACCGTGCCGCCCCACTCGGGGCAG
>CBQZLL010000160.1:0-7439 GCA_967749945.1 uncultured Frankiaceae bacterium | reverse complement strand
GCTGTGGCTCGGCGCGCCGCTCGTGTCGGCGGGGTCGTTCGTCGTCTACCTGCACTCGCGGACCGGGCACTGGGATGCCTACCAGCGCGCGCAGGAGGCCGGGTGGAACCGGCACTTCGCGTCGCTCGCGCACGGGTTCAAGGCGGTGTTCGACCTGGCGAACGGGGGCGGCCAGTCCGGCCAGTACGCGTGGTCCTGGCGCGCCGAGATGCTCGCCGTCCTCGGTGGCGGCGTGCTCTGCGTCGTGCTGCTGTTCCTGCGGCGCTACGGGGAGGCGGCGTTCGTCGGGTCGTCTGCGCTGTTGCTCGGCGCGCAGAACTACTACGCGTCGTCGGTGCGCGCGGCGCTGGTGTGGTTCCCGCTGTACCTGCTGTTCGCGAAGCTCACCCTGCGGCGCGAGTGGATGCACCAGTTCGTCATCGCGGTGACGGCACCGTTGATGGTGGTGTTCGTCATCGTGTTCGGGCTGGGCGGCTGGGTCGGTTAGAGCAGCTGTAGGTCAGAGCCGACCGAACCTGACCTTGAGCAGGACGGCGAGTGCCTCGAAGCCGTGCCGCCAGGTGATCTTCTTGCCCTCGGCGCGGGTGCGCGAGCGGTAGGTGATCGGGATCTCGAACGGCCGTATCCGGCGCTTGAGCAGCTTCGCGGTCAGCTCCGGGTCCGCGCCGAAGCCGTCCTCGCGGATGCCGAGCTCGCGGTAGAGCGGCAACGGGAGCAGCTTGAAGCAGGTCGACAGGTCGGTGATGTAGGCGTTGAAGAGGATGTTCGCTGCGGTCGTGACGCCGCGGTTGCCGAGGACGTACCAGTACGTGTAGGCGCTGGTGCCGCCGAAGACACGGGTGCCGTACACGACCTGGGTCTCGCCCGCGAGGATCGGTTCGAGCAGCTTGGGGATCTGCTCCGGCGGGTACTCCAGGTCGGCGTCGTAGATGAGCAGGTAGTCGCCGGTCGCGTGACTCGCGGCGGTCCGGACGGCGGCGCCCTTGCCGCGGTTGGTCTCGTGGTGGGCGGTGAGGACGCGCGGGTCGTCGAAGGCGTCGACGATGTCCGCGGTGCCGTCGGTGCTGCCGTCGTCGACGACGACGAGCTCGACGTCGCACGGGAACGTCACGTCGAGCAGCCGCTTCGCCGCGAGCTCGACGGTGCGCGCCTCGTTGTAGACGGGCATGAGAACGGACAGCTTCACGACACGTGACGATAGCGACCGTCACGGCACGACGAGCGTCCCCCTCATGCCGGGGTGGATCGAGCAGAAGAACGCGTACGTGCGCCCGTGCTCGACCCGGTCCAGCCCCTCGACCGGCGCGATCTCGCCGAGGCCGATCAGCGCGCTGCGGAACAGCGGCAGCCCGTCGGGGCCGCGGTCGACGGCGACGACGTCGTGCTGCGGCAGGTCGTTGTTGACGAACGACAGCGGACCGCCCACCGGGGAGACCATGACGGGCGTCGCGTACGTCGAGTAGAACGCGCCGGGTCCAGCGACGACGGCCGGTCCGGGCGAGCCGTCGGGCAGTGGCGGCGGTGGCGGGACGGGCGGCACGGTGTTGCCGTTGCCGCCAGGCCGGAACGCGACGACGAACCCGTTGGCGAGCCCGGTGATGCCAGTCGCGGCGTAGACGGTGTTGCGCGCGACCGAGACGCCGCCCCACGCGAGCGCCGGGTCGGCGCCGGTCGTCGAGCCGACGACGATCGGGCGGTGCAGCAACGGCGCGCCGTTGCGGCCGTCGTACGCGTCGAGGAAGCCCTTGAGGTCGACCGTGTAGACGATGCCGTTCGCGACCGCGACCGGCTCACCCCAGTGCGCGGCGTCGCCGACCGGCGCGGCCCAGCGCACCGACCCGGTGTTCGTCAGCGACCAGAGGTAGCCGGCGGGCGTGACGGGGCCGTAGACGTTCGCGCCGTCGTACGCCGTCGACCCGACGATGCCGCCGACGAGGCTCGGTGGCCCGACGAGGGCGGTCCACGCCCGCTGCATCGTCGTCGCGTCGAAGACGTGGTAGACGCCGGACTTCTGGCCGGTGCCGACGAGCGTTCGGCCCGCGGCGTCGGTGAACAGGTTCGGCGACGCGCCGAAGTCGAGGTCGAGGTCGCCGCAGGAGCCGATGCCCTGCGGGTAGTACGGCGGGTTGTTGCCGGGGAAGTCCTGGCACGGCAGGTCGGAGAAGCCGGGGACGTACTCGTCGATGTCGCCCTTGTACGAGTCGACGATCCCGCCGAACGTGGTGCGCGTCCGGTCCACGTCGATCTTCAGCACGGCGTTGGTGTGCGGGTGCTCGGCCTGCGGCCGGAACGGGTTGCCCGCGCCGACGTACGCGTACTTGGTGCCGAGGTCGACGGCCGGCGTCGACCAGACGCCGGCGCCGGCGTAGTCGTCGGTCGGTGTCGGCGTCGGCGCGTGCACGGTCCAGGTCTTCTTGATGACCGTGCCGTCGGCCGACTCGATGAAGTTGACGCTGCCCTGGAACGCGTAGCGATCGGCCTCGTCGCCGAGCTCCGCTGAGCCACCCGAGACGCCGACGATGACCGCGCCGTCGACGACGACCGGACTCGAGTACGAGTCGGACCCGGGCTGGTCGTCGATCGGCGGCGTCCACCAGTCGACCCCGCCGGTGGCCTGGTCGAACGCGACGACGTAAGGCCCGACGCAGGTGCCCGTGCAGCCCGCCACGCGCGACGTCCGCGACACGGCCACGATGACCCGCGCGCCGTCGACGGCGACCGAGGAGTTGATGCCGCCGCCCTCGGGGACCTGCGCCGTCCAGACCAGCGCGCCGGTGTCGGCGTTGACGGCGAACACCCAGCCGCGGTTGGAGCCGACGTAGAGGCAGCCGTCCGCGACGATCGGCGTGCCGGTGAAGTCGCCCTCGCCCCCGGCGACGACGGACGAGAACGTCCAGGCCGGCGCGAGCAACGGGACGTCGGCGTGCGCGATCTGCCGTTCGCGGTCCTGGTGCCGGGTGTTCGACGGGTCGTGGCCGAACGTGCGCCACTCGCCGCCGGGCACGTTGACCGGCGCGCAGCCCGGCATCGGCGAAGGCACCGGGCCCACCGCGCCGGTCGGAGGTACCGGCACGGCGAGCACGGTGCTGCCGAGCAGTGCGACTGCAGTCAGTCGAAACCTGTTCACGACGTCACCTCGAACGCTCCGCGCATGAAGGGGTGGATACGGCAGAAGTAGGTGACGACCTCGCCGGGCGCGTAGCCGCTGTCGATCGTGACCGGGAGGCTCCAGGTGATCTCGTTCTTGGCGGCTGAGACGGTCGGGATCCCGACGCCGAGCTGCGCGGAGTCGAAGTCGAGCGAGCGCCCGAGGCTCGTGACGCCGTTCGGGACGGGGAACGACGTGCCGGTCGGCCCGAGACAGGGGAACGCGCAGGACGTGGCCGTGTGGTAGACGTTCGCGAACGCGTCGCTGTTGGTGAACGTCAGGCTGGTCCCGAGCGACACCGTCGGCACGCCGGTGACCGCGGCCATCGACAGGTCGCCGGGCAGGTAGGTGAAGCCGGTGATCGCGACCTTGCTGGTGGCCTGCCCCGCGGTCGCGGTGAGGGTGCCCGCGGCACCGCCGTAGTTGTCGTTCTCGGGCAGGTGGGCGTGCGTCATCCAGCCTCGGTTGCACAGCGTCTGCGGGTCCGCGCGAAGGCCGCCGGTCGGGCACCCGGCGCCTTCGTCCAGCGGCGTGGCGAACGGGTCGACGCCCGGCGCCGTCGGCACGCCCGACGGGGTGTCCGGCACGATGTACGCGACCGCGATGCCCATGGCCTCGTACACCGAGGCGATCGTCGTGTCGTACGTCGCGTTGCTGCGCAGCACGTCGCCTGGTTGCACGCGGACACCCCAGTAGGGCAGCGCGCTCACCGTCTGGGAGAAGTCCCACGACGTCGGCGGCCCGCCGGTCTGGGTCTGGTCGGTGCGGTCCCAGTAGAGCGCCTCGCCGGTGTAGATCCGCCGGGTCTGCGCGCCGCGGACCAGGTCGATGTCGTTCGTCAGGCCGCCGGGATGCAGGTGCCCGGCTATGTGGATCAGCGTCCCGCCCTGGAAGTTCGAGATCCGCCCGAGCGAGCTACCGCGCGACGGCAGCCGGAGGTCCGTCCCCGGCTTGGTCGGCGGCGAGCCCTGGCCGCCGATGACGTCGCCGTACGGGTCGAGCTTGGCGCACTCCTGCAACGGCCAGGTGCACCGGCCGCCGGTGCCGTAGCCGCGCTCGACGTTGAACACCGGGTAGAAGCCGGGCCGGACGTCCATCCAGATCGGATACGCCGGCTGCACGCCGATCGCGTCACCCGTCGGCTTCGCGATGTAGTCGACGTCGTAGGTGATGTAGACCTCGATCGGCTGCGGCACCGCGCTGTGGATCATGTAGAGGATGAGCCACGCGTCGGAGCCCTTGACCGGCAGGCCGTAGCCGCGCGGCAGCGAGAACGCCGTCTTCTCCTCGCCCGCGAAGGTGAACGCGGTGCCCTCGCCGTACGTCGGCTCGGTGATCCAGACCGCGTGGTGCAGGTGGACCTGCTCGATGGGCGGCACCGTGCCGTCCTCGGCCCGGACCAGGTCGGGTGCGAAGCGCGTCAGGTACCCGTCGTAGAGCGGCTTCTCGATCCTGATCGGCTCGACGAGCACGTCGTTCTGGCCAGGCTTCACGGTGAACGGGCCGTAGCGGAACCGCAGCCGCTGGCAGGCACCCGGGTACCGCTCGAACTCCGGTCCCTGCCACCCCTCGCGCTCCGCCCACGCCGCCTCCTGCACGTCGCCGGGCTGCGGCGTGCACGGGCGCGGCAGGACGGTCGCCGCGAAGTTCGGCTCGGGCGTCGGCGGGGTGGCGTTCGCGCCGGGCAGGCCGATCGTGGCGCACGCGACGGCCGTGGCGAGCAGGCTGCCTGTCCGGCGGCTCACGAGGTCACCTCGAAGGCGCCGCGCATGAACGGGTGTACGCGGCAGAAGTAGGTCACGACCTCGCCGGATGCGTACCCGGAGGTCGTGCTGACGTCGAGGTCCCAGGTGACCTCGTTCTTGGCGGCGGACAGGCCGGGGATGCCGAAACCCAGCTCCGCGGAGTCGAAGTCGAGCTGCCGCCCGGTGCTCGTCGCACCGTCCGCGACCGGGAACGCGACGCCCGTCGCGCCCGTGCACGGGAACGCGCACGACGTGACCGTGTGGTAGACGTTGCCGAACGCGTCCTCGTTGGTGAACCGCAGCTGCTGCCCGATGCGCACCGTGGGGAGCCCGGTCATCGCGACGAGCGACAGGTCGCCCGGCGCGTAGGCGAACGACCCGATGTCGACCCGGCTGGTGCTCTGTCGCGTCGCTGCCGCGACGAGGGTGCCGCTGGGACCGCCGACGTTGTCGTTCTCGTGCAGGTGGCCGTGCGTCACCCAGCCGCGCGTGCAGAGCGTCGGGGTCAGCGCGAGCAGGCCGCCGCTCGGGCACGCGGGTTCCTCGTCGACGGGCACGGCGAACGGGTCGACGCCGGGCGCGGTCGGCGTGCCGTCAGGGAGGTCGGGCGAGATGTACGCGACCGCGATGCCCATCGCTTCGTAGACCGACTGGATCGTGGTGTCGTACGTGGCGTTGCTGCGCAGCACGTCGCCCGGCTCGACCCGGACGCCCCAGTACGGGAGTGCCTGCACGCCGATCGAGAAGTCCCACGACGTCGGCGGGCCGCCGGTCTGCGTCTGGTCGGTGCGGTCCCAGTACTCGGCGTCACTGGTGTAGATGCGCTGCGTCTGGCCGCCGCGGACGAGGTCGATCTCGTTGCGGATGCCGCCGGGGTGGAGGTGTCCGCCGATGGCGATGAGCGTGCCGCCCTGGAAGTTCGGGCTCTTGCCGAGCGAGCTGCCGCGGCTCGGGAGCCGGAGGTCGGTGCCCGGCTTGGTGGGTGGCGCGCCCTGGCCGGCGATCACGTCGCCCCACGGGTCGAAGTTCGCGCACTTCTCCCGCGGCCAGGTGCAGACGCCGCCGGTGCCGAAGCCGCGTTGCGTGTTGAAAACGGGGTACGAGCTCGGCCGCACGTCCATCCACACCGGGTAAGCGGGCTTGAGGCCGATCGCCTGCCCGGCCGCCTTCGGGATGTAGTCGAGGTCGTACGTGATGTAGACGACGGTCGGCTGCGGCACCGCGCTGTGGATCATGTAGAGGAGCTGCCAGTCGTCGGTCGCGCCGACCGGCATGGCGTAGCCGCGCGGCACTCCGAAGATCGTCTTCTCCTCGCCGGACGCCATGAACGGGCCGAGCCCGTACTCGCGCGTCGTCGTCCAGACCGCGTGGTGCAGGTGGACCTGCTCGATCGGCGGCACCGTGCCGTCGACCAGCACCAGGTCGGGGTCGAAGCGGGTGAGCCAGCCGTCGTACGCCGGCTTCTCGATCGTGACGGGGGAGAGCAGCACGTCGTTCTGCCCGGGCTTCACGGTGA
Source organism: uncultured Frankiaceae bacterium (assembly GCA_967749945.1). Taxonomy (GTDB): domain Bacteria; phylum Actinomycetota; class Actinomycetes; order BP-191; family BP-191; genus BP-191. Next base: position 1,030 of record CBQZLL010000160.1, on the reverse strand, counting down.
TCGGGCCGTACGTGAAGCGCAGCCGCTGGCAGGACCCCGGGTAGCGCTCGAACTCGGGGCCGGCCCACCCCTCGCGCTCGGCCCACGCGGCCTCGTGCACGTTGCCGGGCTCGGGGACGCACGGGCGGGGCAGCACGGTCGTCGCGAAGTTGGGCTCGGGGACGGGCGGGCTCGCGGCGAACGCGGGCACCGTGGTGACCGCGAGCAGGCACGCCAGGAGGACCGGGGTACGACGGCGCATGGAGCCTCCAGGTGGAGGGACCCGCGCGACTGGGACGAGGGGGACGGAGGGGACGTCGTCCGGGTAACGGCGCAGTCATCCGAATCTCGCGCCCGTGCGAGCTCAGCGCGCCGGCTTCGCGGGCTCAGATCACCCGAGCGACGGCGTGCCGCCCTCGAACGAGCCGTGCACCGGGTCGGACGCGCCGTGGACGTGGTCGTCGGCGGTCAGCGTGTAGTCGAACGTCTGCAGTGGCAGGGCGGGCAGGCCGTTCGGCATCACGCCGTCCCACGACACCGTCGCCGACGTGCCGCGACCGCGGGCGACCGCGAGCACCGTCCCGTCCCCCGCGCTGATGGTGGCGGACCACCAGGCCGCGTGGTCGAGTGGCGCGGTCACGGTCACCGGCTTCGGCGCGTGCACCGGCGCGCCGTCGACGACCGCCTTGCCGAAGTACGCCCGCAGCAGGTGCCACGACTCCGACCGGACCGCGGCGAGATGGCCGTACGCGTACCGCCCCGGGCACGCGGTGCTGCCGAGGTCGCGGTGTCCCGGCATCCGGTAGACCGGCACGCGCGCCCCGCGCGCGTAGCGCGGTGACCCTTCCGACGTCAGCGTGACGCGGGTCCGCGGGTCGAAGCGGAACCGCTCCGACGCCCACGCGCCGATCCGCTCGACCGCGGCGAGCATCGGCGCGGGCGTGTCGACCGTGTCGTAGTTGCCGAGCAGCGAGACGCCGAGCGTGCCCTTGTTGAACCCGGCCGTGTGCGCGCCGACGACGACCCCGCCATAGCGGCCCTCGTACACGGT